>NZ_JASATU010000007.1:0-5173 GCF_032906605.1 Leptothoe sp. LEGE 181152 | reverse complement strand
AGAACCTAGACAAATCAATAGTTTGAGATTCTAACAAAATCCTGTTTAATTTCTTTAGTTTGAAATTGGTTAGACCTTATCACGAGGTTGAGGCCGATGTCAAACGACCGGATACTTAGATAACACTGAGTGTCAGGTCAACACTTGATGAATGAGTCTTGTTTCTTCTTTAGGGAGCAATAAGATTACCATGGAGAGTTTGATCCTGGCTCAGGATGAACGCTGGCGGCGTGCTTAACACATGCAAGTCGAACGAACCTTTCGGGGTGAGTGGCGGACGGGTGAGTAACGCGTGAGGATCTGCCCTTAGGCGGGGGACAACTTTTGGAAACGGAAGCTAATACCCCATATGGCGAGAGCTGAAAGCTTAATGTGCCTGAGGATGAACTCGCGTCTGATTAGCTAGTTGGTGGGGTAAGAGCTTACCAAGGCGACGATCAGTAGCTGTTCTGAGAGGAAGATCAGCCACACTGGGACTGAGACACGGCCCAGACTCCTACGGGAGGCAGCAGTGGGGAATTTTCCGCAATGGGCGCAAGCCTGACGGAGCAACGCCGCGTGAGGGAGGAATGTCTGTGGATTGTAAACCTCTTTTCTCTGGGAAGAAGATCTGACGGTACCAGAGGAATCAGCATCGGCTAACTCCGTGCCAGCAGCCGCGGTAAGACGGAGGATGCAAGCGTTATCCGGAATTATTGGGCGTAAAGCGTCCGTAGGCGGTCAATTAAGTCAGTTGTTAAAGACTGCAGCTCAACTGTGGGAGAGCAACTGAAACTGATTAACTAGAGTATGGTAGGGGTAGAGGGAATTCCTAGTGTAGCGGTGAAATGCGTAGATATTAGGAAGAACACCAGTGGCGAAGGCGCTCTACTGGGCCAAGACTGACGCTGATGGACGAAAGCTAGGGGAGCGAAAGGGATTAGATACCCCTGTAGTCCTAGCTGTAAACGATGGATACTAGGTGTTGTGCGTATCGACCCGTGCAGTACCGAAGCAAACGCGTTAAGTATCCCGCCTGGGGAGTACGCACGCAAGTGTGAAACTCAAAGGAATTGACGGGGGCCCGCACAAGCGGTGGAGTATGTGGTTTAATTCGATGCAACGCGAAGAACCTTACCAGGACTTGACATCCCTCGAATACCTAAGAAATTGGGTAGTGCCTTCGGGAGCGAGGAGACAGGTGGTGCATGGCTGTCGTCAGCTCGTGTCGTGAGATGTTGGGTTAAGTCCCGCAACGAGCGCAACCCACGTCTTTAGTTGCCATCATTCAGTTGGGCACTCTGGAGAGACTGCCGGGGACAACTCGGAGGAAGGTGTGGACGACGTCAAGTCATCATGCCCCTTACGTTCTGGGCTACACACGTACTACAATGCAACGGACAAAGGGCAGCCAACTAGCGATAGTGAGCTAATCCCATAAACCGTTGCTCAGTTCAGATTGCAGGCTGCAACTCGCCTGCATGAAGGAGGAATCGCTAGTAATCGCAGGTCAGCATACTGCGGTGAATACGTTCCCGGGCCTTGTACACACCGCCCGTCACACCATGGAAGTTGGCCATGCCCGAAGTCGTTACCCTAACCGTTTTCGGAGGGGGGCGCCGAAGGCAGGGCTGATGACTGGGGTGAAGTCGTAACAAGGTAGCCGTACCGGAAGGTGTGGCTGGATCACCTCCTTTAAGGGAGACCTACCGAATCGACTCCGAACGAATTTTTATTAGGAGCGATATTGGTCACTCTAGGTCGTGACAGGATTGAGGGAATTTCAAACTATTGTTTAGGTTGTATAGGCTGGGGCTATTAGCTCAGGTGGTTAGAGCGCACCCCTGATAAGGGTGAGGTCCCTGGTTCGAGTCCAGGATGGCCCACTGATGGGGGTATAGCTCAGTTGGTAGAGCGCCTGCTTTGCAAGCAGGATGTCAGCGGTTCGAGTCCGCTTACCTCCACCAAATATTGCCAGATTGGCAGAGATAGGAATAACTTCAGCACCCTGTTTAGGTCTGTTAAGAGATGGGCTAGGGGAATAGGCTGCTGGATTTAGGTCTAGCGAGAACCTTGACAACTGCATAGATTAGTCGAATAGGTAGTTCGACACAGAGAACCTTTAGTAAAAAGACTGAGAGGTCAAGCTACAAAGGGCTCATGGTGGATACCTAGGCACACAGAGGCGAAGAAGGACGCGGTTACCGGCGATATGCCACGGGGAGCAGGAAGCATGCATTGATCCGTGGGTTTCCGAATGGGGCAACCCTACGTACGGCCCACTGAATCTATAGGTGGGTACGAGCGAACGCAGCGAATTGAAACATCTTAGTAGCTGTAGGAAGAGAAAGAAAACTCGATTCCCTTAGTAGCGGCGAGCGAAGCGGGAAGAGCCTAAACCAATTCTTATCAGAGTTGGGGTCGTGGGACAGCGATATGGAATCTGGAGGATAGACGAATCACTTGAGAGGTGAACCAAAGAAGGTGAGAGTCCTGTAGTCGAAATTTGAAGGATACTAGCTGAATCCCGAGTAGGTTGGGGCACGTGGAATCCCGATTGAATCAGCGAGGACCACCTCGTAAGGCTAAATACTCCTGTGTGACCGATAGCGAATAGTACCGCGAGGGAACGGTGAAAAGAACCCCGGGAGGGGAGTGAAATAGAACATGAAACCATGAGCTTACAAGCAGTTAGAGCACGATTAAACGTGTGATAGCGTGCCTGTTGAAGAATGAGCCGGCGACTTATAAGCACTGGCAGGTTAAGTCGAGAATGACGGAGCCAAAGGGAAACCGAGTCTGATAAGGGCGATAGTCAGTGTTTATAGACCCGAACCCGGGTGATCTAACCATGTCCAGGTTGAAGCTTAGGTAACACTAAGTGGAGGACCGAACCGACTTCTGTTGAAAAAGGAGCGGATGAGGTGTGGTTAGGGGTGAAATGCCAATCGAACCCGGAGCTAGCTGGATCTCCTCGAAATGTGTTTAGGCGCAGCGGTAGTGATTATAGCTGGGGGGTAAAGCACTGTTTCGGTGCGGGCTGCGAGAGCGGTACCAAATCGAGACAAACTCAGAATACCCAGTGAATACATTGCCAGTGAGACGGTGGGGGATAAGCTTCATCGTCGAGAGGGAAACAGCCCAGACCATCAGCTAAGGTCCCCAAATCATCTCTAAGTGATAAAGGAGGTGAGAATGCTGAGACAACCAGGAGGTTTGCCTAGAAGCAGCCATCCTTAAAAGAGTGCGTAATAGCTCACTGGTCAAGCGTTCTTGCGCCGAAAATGAACGGGGCTAAGAGATGTACCGAAGCTGTGGACTTGATTTATCAAGTGGTAGAGGAGCGTTCTGTAGTAGTGAGAAGCATTAGCGAGAGCAGGTGTGGACGAAGCAGAAGTGAGAATGTCGGCTTGAGTAGCGAAAATAGATGTGAGAATCATCTACCCCGAAAACCTAAGGCTTCCTCCGGAAGGCTCGTCCGCGGAGGGTTAGTCGGGACCTAAGGCGAGGCCGAAAGGCGTAGTCGATGGATATCAGGTTAATATTCCTGAACTTTGTTTGTGGAGCATTGCAGGGACGCATGACAACTAGCTACACCCTAAATGGATTGGGAAGTTTCTACGGAAGCTGCGTAGTGAACGATAGTGCCTAGAAAAGCTGTGGATGTAATGAAGCGAACAGACCCGTACTGTAAACCGACACAGGTGGGTGGGTTGAGTATACTAAGGGGCGCGAGATAACTCTCTCTAAGGAACTCGGCAAAATGGCCCCGTAACTTCGGGAGAAGGGGTACCCCTTAACGGGGGTCGCAGTGAAGAGATCCAGGCGACTGTTTACCAAAAACACAGGTTTCTGCAAACTCGAAAGAGGAAGTATAGGAGCTGACGCCTGCCCAGTGCCGGAAGGTTAAGGAAGCTGGTCAGTCTTCGGATGAAGCTAGCGACCGAAGCCCCGGTGAACGGCGGCCGTAACTATAACGGTCCTAAGGTAGCGAAATTCCTTGTCGGGTAAGTTCCGACCCGCACGAAAGGCGTAACGATCTGGATGCTGTCTCGGAGAGAGGCTCGGCGAAATAGGATTGTCTGTGAAGATACGGACTACCTGCACCTGGACAGAAAGACCCTATGAAGCTTTACTGTAGCTTGGTATTGGGTTCGGGCTTTGATTGCGCAGGATAGGTGGGAGACATAGAACTAATGCTTGTGGGTGTTAGTGAGTCGCTGGTGAGATACCACTCTATCAAGGCTAGGATTCTAACATTGACCGTGACCCGGTTAGTGGACAGTATCAGGTGGGCAGTTTGACTGGGGCGGTCGCCTCCTAAAAGGTAACGGAGGCGCGCAAAGGTTCCCTCCGGCTGGTTGGAAATCAGCCTTTGAGTGTAAAGGCATAAGGGAGCTTGACTGCGAGAGTGACAACTCGAGCAGGGTGGAAACACGGCCTTAGTGATCCGACGGTACCGAGTGGAAGGGCCGTCGCTCAACGGATAAAAGTTACTCTAGGGATAACAGGCTGATCTCCCCCAAGAGTTCACATCGACGGGGAGGTTTGGCACCTCGATGTCGGCTCGTCGCAACCTGGGGCGGTAGTACGTCCCAAGGGTTGGGCTGTTCGCCCATTAAAGCGGCACGCGAGCTGGGTTCAGAACGTCGTGAGACAGTTCGGTCCATATCCGGTGCAGGCGTAAGAGCATTGAGAGGAGTCTTCCTTAGTACGAGAGGACCGGGAAGAACGCACCTCTGGTGTACCTGTTATCGTGCCAACGGTAAACGCAGGGTAGCCAAGTGCGGAGCGGATAACCGCTGAAAGCATCTAAGTGGGAAGCCCACCTCAAGATGAGTGCTCTCATGGAGTTAATCCAGTAAGGTCACGGGAAGACGACCCGTTGATAGGTTCTAAGTGGAAGTGCAGCAATGTATGAAGCTGAGGAATACTAACAGACCGAGGGCTTGTCCTATCAGTCAAGGGGTCTCATGGATGGACTCTTATTCGAACTAATACTAATCTATGCAGTCTTTCAGGGCTCTACTGAGAGATTAACAGTAAGCTCAATAGCTTTCCTGGTGCCAATGGCGGTGTGGTCCCACTCCGACCCATCCCGAACTCGGTTGTGAAACGCACCTGCGGTGAAGATAGTGAGGGGGTTGCCCCTTGTGAAAATAGCTCGGTGCCAGGGTCCTAATCTACAAAGCGC
>NZ_JASATU010000006.1:0-250701 GCF_032906605.1 Leptothoe sp. LEGE 181152 | reverse complement strand
TCGTTTGGTATACTTGAGGCAACATTTTATTTTTTGTGGGGGCTGCATAGTCCCCTATTTTTTTGCCCTTTTAGTTTCCCAAATCATTGCCGACTATAGGCTTGAAGTTCCTTGTCACCCTTTAAGGACATCGGCATTGTACCCTGGTCGGGCTGCTGACTGGAATGTGAGGGTATATTGCTTACCTGTTTCAGTCGCAATATTCCGATAAATTTGACTGGTATCATTGTAATAATTCAGCCTGTCATCATTCAGCTCGATGTGGTTGTTCCCATCTGCTGAGTGGTTATAGTGCAGCTCAAGATAACCGTCCTTTGACCACCATCCTTCTAGGGGTGCCTTAATAAAACTGCCATTGCTGACGCTTTCAAAGCTGGACTCAAAGACGACTTCTTCTGTTGTCATGTCATCAGCATTAGCTTGGGTAAATGTATAACCCTGGGGTAAGTGAGAGAATGTGACTTTATATTCTTCACCCGCATTGAGGTTTGTGAAAGCGTAATTGCCGTTAGCATCAGTGACAGTTTCAGCCGTGGTGTCGTCAGCATTCCCAATGATGCCATCTGCACCACCGCCCGTCAGGGTGACTTTGACATCTGCAACGCCTTGTTCACCCGCATCTTGTATGCCATTTTTATTGGTGTCGTACCAAACGCGATCGCCCAGGCTTGCAGTTGCTTCAGATACAATTCCTGCATCAATGGTGCTGTCGTACTCACCAGGGTCTAGGGTGATTTTGTGAGTAAGACCTGTGGTTGTATCTGCATCTGAATCCAGGGCATCATTACCGGTGTTGGCATCGGTAAATTCAAATCCATCAGGTGTTTCAAACTGAACTTTATAATCACCAGCAACAACGGTGAAATGATACTCACCATTGCTATCAGTCGTGGTAGAGTCGATCACCTCATCAGCTTCTATAGTGCCATCACCATCAACATCGGTTAGTAGATTGACGGTTGTTCCTGCAACCCCCACTTCTGTTGCATCTTGAATGCCATTACGGTTGCTGTCAACAAATACTTTATCGCCTAGCTTGGCTAGCTCAATAGCCGCAAACTGGACCTGTGCATCAGGTGCACCATCACCATCTGTATCGGGAACAATAATAATCCCCATTTTTTGACCATAGCTTGGAACAAACCCCTCACCATTGGCACGAGCTGCTGCAACAATCTCATCTACTCGTTCCTGTTGCCAGTAGTCCCCTTCTTCACCAATGCCACCAGCGGTAGAGTTTTCATCATCAATTAATGTCCAAACAGCCCTCTGTAGGTCTGCCCAAGTGTAATTCCCAGAACCACTAGGAGAGGTTTGCTGAGTAAAATCCTGATTGATAATCCAGTTTAGTAAGTCTAGATTTTCAGGTTTTTCGATGAGACCCTGACCCACTAATTCATCGGGTAAGGGTTCGTAGCTGGAATAAACTTTGGCAGAATAGCTACTCCCCACTTCATTGGTGTTGGCATCGATGATACCGTTGAAGTTTTCATCTACACCAAACCCAATATCTCGGTCGCTATCGATACAAAAGCCACCGTATGTGCCATTTAAGACACCTCCATCTTCAATCACAAGATCCACATATGTTGAATCGTTAGGATCGTTAGGATCACTATAATGACGGTGAATACGATTGATAGCCTTCAATGTTAGCTGCTCAGGCAAAGCAGCACTTAGAGATTTGATATCCATTTAAATCGTGTTCCTTGGTGTGTTGAATTTGCTAGCAAGATGGTGAAGCGAAAACAGTTATTGACGGCTTACACCTACTACTGGTTCAGGCAAAAGAAGGTCCGCCAATTCAGCTCAACAAAGAGATGCAACCTTGTATTTTTGGCAGGCAGATCAGTTAACTTCTTCAACATTGGCAGATGCCCATTGAGAAGCTATTGCAGATTTAAATAATCTGGAAAATGGGCTTTAACGATAACTAAAGCTAACCATGCCAGGACGTAGAAACTCTGTCAGTTTCTGAATCTTATGGAGGTCCCCCTAAGACTCGAAGATATAGTTGTTGCATATGCTTCAGCAATAAACAAGATATGCACGAATTTGAAGCTGTATGCTGGTAATGAGGTGTTCGAACGCAAAGAAAGTTGTTGACATCCTTTGTTTTATCTTGTTTATGTGCACTTGGAGCATAGTAACTGTTTCGCTGTCACATCACTAATATAATGGTTATTTGTATGTAACTCTTTAAATATAATACGAAGCATAAGTGGTTCCTCTATGAACTCAACAACAAAACTTGGTTTGCTTCGGTGCGTCTATTTATGAAGGATACAGTCTTCAAAGAAGATAATATTGATCTTTGAAAAAGCTTTGGGGGTAAATGTTTCCTGTATTCAGATCTTTTAATACACTACAAAGTATTTTGATTCTTTTGTGAACTCAGCAATTAAAGTTGTTTCTACTGATTTGAATGGCAAGATGTTAACCATTTCTCGTGCTAAGTTGCTGTGTTTCTTCAACCGGAAAAATCTCTATTTTTGTCTCTGTTTTTGTAATGTTGAATTAATGGTGCCTTTTGAATCGTGCTTATAGGTTGATTATCTATGATATTTTCGTTGCATGCATATTTGAGTGCGTATGGGCCATCAAAGGTGTGACGAATTGATCCCATGGCCTGCTAGCCAGCCTGTTGTCCAGGCACTTTGGAAGTTGAAACCACCGGTAATGCCATCAATATCTAGAATCTCTCCTGCAAAGAAGAGTCCAGGGCAGAGGCGGCTTTCCATGGTTTTAAAGTTAATCTCTTTGAGGCGAACGCCGCCGCAGGTGACAAACTCTTCTTTGAATACGCCCTTGCCTTGGAGGGAGTATTCTCCTTGGCAGAGCTCTTGGGTGAGTTTGTTGATGGCTTTGTTAGATAATGTTGTCCATTGGGCTTGGGGATCAATTTGGGCGCGTTGGACAAAATAGGTCCAAAGACGTTTGGGGGCCGGTGTGGGATTGTGATTTGCGATCGCACGTTTCCCCCCTTTCTCCCTAGCAGTTTGCAGCAGTGCTCGCACATTATCCTGTGTCAGCTGGGGCAACCAATTAATCAGCACAGTGCCTTTATATCTCTGCCCGTGGAGGGCACGCGCACCCCAGGCCGATAGTTTCAAAACGGCTGGGCCGCTGAGACCCCAATGGGTGATCAGCACTGGACCTGTTTGGGAAAGGGGTTTCTTTTGGCCCGGCAGTTTGAGTTTTACCTCTACGGGGTCCATGGAGAGGCCGCTGCGCTGCCTTAAGGCGGCATCTTTAATGGTGAATGTAAACAGAGAGGGAACCGGTGGCTCAATGGTGTGGCCCAGACTTTTGGCAATGCGGTGTCCCTGGGGACTACTGCCGGTGGCCAGGAGGATGAGATCGCACTTCACATTGCCCTCCTTTAGCCCCACTAAAAAACCTGGTTCTGTTGCGCTTACCTGTTTTACAGGCGAGCGAGTTTTGATAATGATGCCTGCTTTTAGGGCGGTTTTCATCAAACAATCGACGATGGTGGCAGAGTCATCGGTCACGGGAAACATGCGTCCGTCCGCTTCTGTTTTGAGTTTGACGCCATGGTTGCGATACCAGTCAACAGTGTCTTGGGGCTGAAACCGAGAAAATGCGCCGCGCAATGCTTTGCCGCCACGGGGATAGTTCTGCACCAGCTGGGCAGGTTCAAAGCAGTGGTGAGTGACGTTGCAGCGGCCACCGCCGGAGATGCGCACCTTGGCTAGACACTCGGGACCGGCTTCGTAAAGGGTGACGATGGCGTTGGGGGTGGCATGGGCGGTTGCGATCGCGCCAAAAAAACCTGCTGCACCGCCACCAATGACTATTACTCGTTGCTTTTCCACGCTCTGGCTATACCTAAAAATGGTGGGCAAGGCTGATTCTGACGGACAATGTTTCTGTAGATGTCAGGCATTGACCACACTACATGGTTTTGAATCGTTTCTGTTGCCTGATGGGTCGAGGGTATCCATGGGACATGGGACGCATTGATGGAATTTACCCTCATTCATAAGAAAATTTACATTTTGTACTTTTATTAGCTTATATTAATGAATGTGAAGGCATCTCAGATTTCTTTAGTAGAAGTCAGGATGCTAAATAGTGATGATTGCCTTGGCTGTCTAAGACCTTGAGGGTTTTGGACAGCCAATTTCTTTATTGGGGGTATTGTTACAAAAAATATAAATTATTTCAAAACGTAACAGATGAAGCATGACTACTAAAGGTCAGATCCGTTGCACTCAGCCAATGTAGACAGGCCACTATCTTGGTCTCAACCCATGCAGACATGGCCGCTGGTTGAGCGCAGTCGCAGCCAGCAAGTGGGGCTATAGTGGGCTAAATTTGACGCCAAAGACTGCTCTTCGCTTGCCACCCATGGCTAATCCCCTGTCACCCGATAACTACCGCCGATTTTTACAATCCCTCAAGGATCGTATTCGCTCGGCCCAGGTTAAGGCAGCCTTAGCCGTCAATCAAGAATTGATTCTGCTCTATTGGCAGATTGGACGCGAAATTTTAGACCGTCAACAGCAAGAAGGTTGGGGCACTAAAGTCATTGATCGCCTCGCTAAGGATCTCAAACGCGACTTTCCTGAAATGACTGGCTTTTCGTCCCGTAACCTCAAGTACATGCGTTCCTTTGCCGATGCCTACCCTGATGCTCAGCTGGTGCACCAGGTGTTCTCACAAATTCCCTGGGGCCATAATGTGCGGCTGTTGGATGTTCTCAAGGATCCTGAAGAGCGTCTTTGGTATGCGCGCCAGACCATTGAGCATGGCTGGAGTCGCAATGTGCTGCTTATGCAGATTGATCAGGGGCTACACCATCAGAAAAGCGCAGCCATCAACAATTTTGAGCGTACGCTGCCCCCGGACCAGTCCGATCTGGCTAAAAATCTCATTAAAGATCCCTACAATTTTGACTTTCTAACCCTGGCAGCCGATGCTCAAGAGCGGGACCTGGAGCAATCTTTGTTAGGCCACATTCGAGATTTTTTGCTAGAGCTAGGTGTGGGCTTTGCCTTTGTGGGTAGCCAATATCCCATCCAGGTGGGTAGCAAGGAGTATGCCATTGATTTGCTGTTTTACCACCTGAAGCTACGCTGCTTTGTTGTGATTGACCTGAAGTTAGGTGAGTTTGAACCGGAGTTTTCCGGCAAGATGAACTTCTTTGTCTCGGCAGTCGATGATCTGCTGCGTCATGCAGATGACCAGCCTACGATTGGCATGATTTTGTGCAAGTCCAATGATGCGACGGTGGCGGAGTATTCTTTGCGGGATGTCAACAAGCCGATTGGTGTGGCCACCCATCGGCTGGGGCGTGAGCTACCGGCGGATTTGCAAGGGACGCTACCCACCGTCGAAGAACTGGAGCAACAATTGGACAATGCGCAACTCCCTGGGACGAGTTGAGTGAGTTGTGAACTCTGACCCTATCAGTCAGGATGTCGTATCAGACTATGGTTCAGGGCCGTATGGTTAACCCTTAGAAAACCCAACACTCAAAATTCAAAAGACTAATGTTTGAGGGCTCTATCTAAACTCACAGCCCCTGCACCAGCATCAATCACCATGAGCAGTCCACCGATCAGGCCTAAGTTCTTGAGAAATGAATTGATCTGAGTAGGGTCTGCTACGAAATTGTGAAACATGAGCGACGCTGGAATTAGAAACAGAACCAGCAGCAGTGCGCCAATTTTGGTCTTGTAACCCAGGAGTAATGACAGGCTCCCCAGGAGCTGAAAAGTGATGGTTGCAGCCGCTAATAGACTGCCAAGGGGCAAACGCTGACCCAGCATGTCAGCAAAATCAGAAAAGCCCATCAGATGATTAATGCCTGCTTTTAGAAAGATCAGCGCTAAGCAAACACGGGCGGCAAGGGGTAGATACTTCATAGGTCAGATTGGGTGGTTTTGTATTGCTTTGGGACTAAATATAAAAACAAATACCACCAGACGAAAATCACGAATGCAACAGGTGTTGTAATCCACCAGCGATGCAGCCATATCCAGCTAATTGTAGGGATAGCCAGGCCAGTTAAAACGATGGACCATGGCTGGCACCACCAAGGTTTTAGCTGCCATAGGGATTGGGGGTTTTTGGATGTTTCCATGGATAACTCAAGACACCACACATGCTTAGGGTAGCTTGGGCCGCTGACCGCTATGGCAAAAAAAAAGCGGTTGAAACAGCGTAAAGCTGTCTCGCCCGCTCCTTGTTAACCCACCCCAGGAGCTGCCCATCATAAAACAGACAACCCCGG
This sequence comes from Leptothoe sp. LEGE 181152, assembly GCF_032906605.1. NCBI lineage: Bacteria > Bacillati > Cyanobacteriota > Cyanophyceae > Nodosilineales > Cymatolegaceae > Leptothoe > Leptothoe sp. LEGE 181152. The sequence goes on along the minus strand of NZ_JASATU010000006.1, from coordinate 244,442 downwards.
TTCTGAAATTGCCAGCATCGACAGACACTAGCAAAACCTAGGAAGCTCAGTAGCAGACATTGCCCTGGTAACGAAGGGTTAATGCACTGACTTGCACATTTCTTGCCTAAACATCTGTACCTTTCAATGTTTCACAACTGGAAGAAACGTGTTGAACTATCAACTTGAGTTAAGAATCCCATGGAAAGATAACAAATAGGTGTAATTACTTATTTTCTTTATAATTGCTCCCTATTGGTAGCCCTTGATACTTTTTTCATTTCTTCCTAGGTAGGATTAAGGTAAGCCTGAACTCAGGGTGATGTTTTTTGGGGATGTTACTGATGACTGATTTAGATCGTGCCTACGATGTCAGTAACCTGGACTTTTATCGTCATTACCATGGTAAGCAGCTTTATTATCGGTGGGAGGGAACGGTGTGGTGGCGACTGTCACCTGAAGCGCCGTTAGAGAAGATAGTTGCGATCGCAGGCATGAATGCCACCAAAGTATTCCTTTGCTCTGGTGAAAATGGCGAGTATGGCCACCGTATTAATCGAGAGCTAGGCCTCTATTGCGATCTAGACACTGGCGATGTACTTACCCAGTGGCAACCCTTTCCCAATCGGCCACCCGTATCCGTAGTACCCATTGCCAACCGAGTTGTGCAGGGAGATGTCAGCCCCAAAACGACGACGATTCCTGCGGGGCAACCTTACCTAAAAAAAGTCCAGGAGATACCCCTCACCTATCCCCATCCCCTGGCTGACGATCCTCAGTATCGCGAACACTGCCCTGGGCCTACATTTCAAGGCACCGAATATTTCACAACCTACGCTGTCCGCCCTGGAGTGACAGCGCCCACCCCCCTTTGGGCTCGCGATTGTCCCTGGCTCCCATGGATGAAGATGGGCTATGAGCATCCTGCTCGTCTGAGATTTGAAACCACCATTCAGCGAGTGGAAACTTTTGAAGAGCTTAATCCAAAATTAATTGAAGTAATTCGTCAGCGTGTACCTATTTATGAGCACACCCCAGATACCATCGACGAACCCAACGTTACCAGTACGACTTATTTCAAAAAATATTTTGATGCCTATCAAGCAGGTGAAGAATTTCCCATTAGGGAGGCTGAATAATAAGTCGACAAGACCTGGCTAGGGAGATTAGGCGAGTTTAGAATAGAATTTCTAATAATAGGCGTTTGTCCCCCTAGGGGGCATTGAGAGATCAGGGTAACAACGTTTCAATTAGATGGCTGTTTGAGGAAGAACTATGTCTAGAAACTGGTTGTTGCATGTGGCTGTTTTCCCACTCTTGTTAGGTGGAGTTGCTTGTACCCAGTCACCTGAGGCTAAAGTCGGCACCCTAGAATTAAGGGCTAATGGTGAAGACTTTATTCGACAGGGGTTTACTAGTAAAGATGGCTGGCAAATTGAGTTTGACCATGCCTATACCAATATCCAGGATGTTGTTGCTTACCAGACATCGCCTCCTTTTAATCCAGATGCTGATGTAGAAATTACAGCTCAAACCAACACTGTGCTAGCAGATGCCGCCAATGTGGATCTAGCTGAGGGGGATGCAACTGCTGCACCCATTTTGGTAAAACAGGTAGAGACGCCAGCAGGTCGCTATAACGCTCTATCTTGGAAGCTAGTTTCAGAGGGGGAACCATCCTTGGTCTTAATCGGAACAGCAACCCGTGATGGTGAAACCATTCCTTTTGAAATTGCCATGAATCCGTCGTTAGAATTCTTCTGCGGCGATTTTATTGGTGATGAGCGTAAAGGGATTTTAGATCCTGAAGGAACGGCAGATGTGGAAGCCACGTTTCACTTTGACCATCTGTTTGGTGATATTGATATACCTGCAGATGAGGTCCTCAATCGCGGGGCGCTGGGATTTGACCCGTTTGCGGCTTTAGCACAAGATGGTGTTGTTAATGTAACTCCTGAAGACTTGGAAGCACGGCTGACCAAGGTGGAGAAACTTCAGCTCGCCGACATCTATAAAGGCTTAGGACACGTAGGAGAGGGACACTGCCGCGCAGAGGAAATCTAAGGCAACTGTCGGGTCAGATTCGTAGCGTGGTGAGTGAGCCTCCATCTTTGCTTAGTAATTAAAAAAAGCTAGCCCATCAACCTGCTGAACGTCTCCAACAGGTTGATGGGCTATTTACTTTGAAATAAAAATAACTCAACTTATGGAGAAGTAATCAACACGCTCAAAATATGAACGCTCAAATTTAACAGCATTCAAAGAATTAGGAAGAAACCCAAAAAACTCCAGTTTTATATCTTGAAAATTTTTCCCAGACATGGGTGATAAGTCGGGAATCCAAATGGCAGGAATATAAATATCCTGTTCAACTAAAAAATCTTCAGTGAACAAATAGGGACTACCCATATCTTCTTTTTCTGTTGACGTTAAGCTTGATCGAAAAGTCAAATCCTCATCATGGCTACAAATCATCTCTTCTTGACAAAGACCATTATCATAAAACTTGTAGACCAGGTCACCTGAAGTATCACAATTAAAGTAATACAAGGCTTGGCTTGCTAGTTCCTTGGAGAGAAGTTTGGCATCTTCTTCATAGCCTGAATATGTTTGCCCCTTTAGATATCGAATAATTGTCCAGGGATGTCCCTTAAATTGAATGAGAATGAGCCCCTGTGAAGGTATATCTACAGAGGTTGCGTAAACATCTGTATACCAATGCTTGACTTGTTTGATCTGGGTTAAGGTTTCAGCAACTAATTGAAGCGGTGCACGCACAAGAGTCATCAAAATATGTATGTCACTAGTCTCACTTCCTCTTAATTTCTGGATATCCATTGATGTTGCCCTAGTCTATGCGTAATGAAGCCCCCACGAACACGACGGCGCATGGAGGCTTCGGTTTAGATATAAAGGGTCAAGTAGTACAGGTTTCTGTCTACTTAGATATACGGTTCGCTATAGGAGGTTATTCCATACTATGCTTTGTCCGCGAACCCACTGTATGTTGCGATGGTTTGTATACACCCTTTTTCAGCACAAGCCTATCGTCTCCTCACACAGTCATCAATTTTTAGTCGTATGTGTCAGCGATCACTGTGAAATGCTCCGATAGAGTATTAACTAAAGGATTCTGAGGAGATAGTGCACCGTTGTCCAGTGAGTTCTGACGCTGGATAATTGGTCTAGTGAATCTTGAAAGTGTAACAGCACCCAAAACAATCAACTGAAGAGTTCTTCTAAATTCAACACAACTTCTAATTAGAGTTGTTTTATGTAAGGTGAACCTACTATAAACAGGGCTCTCTATTGCAAGTGAGAAGAGGTGTCAGTGATTCGTTTGGGTGCTGTCTTTGACCCGTCAAACGATTCTATCGAGATATCTATTGTTAGACCTCCTTTCGTTATGACCATGAGCCTTTCAGCCCATGTCCTTAGGATATTCCGACAATGTTTGAAAAACTCTTCTCTGATACAAACGTTAATGTTGTTATTTGTCATTGTTTTCCCTGTGAAGCAGTGAGATAACTCTATGGAGTGTGATAGTTGATGGTGTTGCTTGTTGTGATATCACTATTTTTGGGGTTTTTGTTGCACCCACTGCGATACGCCTTTGGCTGCGTCCTGATAGTCCTTGAGCGCTATTAACACTCCATTCAGCTTTTCTTGTGAATTTACTTTGTTCAGATTAGAGAAGGCTGACATCGCTTGCTTTAGCTGACGATCTGCGATCGCAAGTATGGTTTATTCGCTATACTGCGCCAGATAGAATGAGCAATGTTCTACCAAGAGTCTTTCCACTTGAAGCTAAGACATTGAATTCAATGCTGTAGGACTATGATTAAAGATCAACTAGAGAAATTTTCTTCAACTGATCTAATTTCAGATAAGACCCTTATTGATTGGTTAAAAGCTGAATCTAGCACTCAGCTTAATCAAAAGATTGCTTCATTCATGGGTAATCAGAATGCCTCGATTCGTCATCCTGTTTTAGCTTTATCTAAGTCTGGCAATTACTAGAAAGTTCGCATAGATCTTTACATTAGTTCTGAGGGGGACAGACAAGTTAAGAGTGCTTATTATCAGAAAGTTTTAAATCGCTTAGCTATTTTGGCTGGGAGTCGTCGGAATAGTCAGGCAAAGCAATGGTATAAGGGCGATAATTTAGCTGAGTTACTCGATAGATTCTGCAATAGAGATCATCAAGTTGTATTTTGGAGTTGGTATTTTGACCAAAAAGGAAGAGCAGTTCAATTTGCTAATACTCTTTACAATCGTCTCAATGAGTACAGTGAAGTAAAGGATAGAAGAGCATCTGCGTAATCAAACATGGATATAGTTGTCCAGGTAACCAGGTGTTCTACTTGCTAAGTCCAGGCAGCGACTCCGTCGGCCACTGTCAACAGCCTGAGCGTTAGTGGGAAGGGTTCATTTCATGATGTTGGATGAGCAAGGTTGACTGGCAGCGCGGTTGGTGAAAACAGCATTGCAGTTGATTGCGTTGTGGGATGTGGTGATGCCGTTTTAGGAATTACGGGGATGCGATCTCAACCTCTTTTTAGTCTTCGTTTTCTGCCCAATGCTGCTGCACTGTTGCCTTGATGCGAGAGGCATATTGATAGATCTCATCGATGTTACCGATGTTGATCTTTTCTTCACAGGAATAGCTACCATCTGCGTCGAACAGTCCGATGCGCATCCTAGTTAAGTCGTTGAAATAAAGACGACATAAGGGTTTAGTTGAGTTATCTAGGAGGATATTGAAGAATCCTTTTTTGTCTCGATAAATGACGCGATCGAGTGCAACTGTTTCATGGAGGATTGCTTTAACAAGATAATACCCCTCTAGTTCTTCTGGGGTAGTCTCGATTTCTACAACATTGGATTTAGGCTCGTTGTCCTCTTCTTGTTCTGGGCTGTCGTCTATGTCTGGTGCTACGACCTCAACACTTCGACTAGACACCTGATCAAGGCGTTTATCGATTTCCTCGCGAATAAATGAGTTTAGGGCATTAGGAACATATTCCTGAAAATCTTTTTTTAGCTTGCCTGTGAAGGGATTTTCAGGACACAGCTCCTTGAAGAAAAAGCGGATGAAATCATCATGGGGCTCATCTAATTGTTGCTTGAGTAATGCTTTAATGCCGTTGGAGTACTTGAGCTGAACTGCTGAATCAATTGCTCCATCAATGTTCATGGAAGCTTTACTAAGTGCTCCCAGTTCTTTTAATAAAGAGTCTTGCAGGTTTTGCAGGTCAAGAACCATATATGGCTTCTTATCCATGACCCCAGGCTTCTCAAGATCCGCATAGAATTTGTAGACCAAGCCGTTTGTTAGCAGGCCGATGCGGGCTTCTGTCGGTGTGTAGTAATTGAATAGTTGGGACAAGCCAGATTCCAGCTTGACATCATGATGTTTGCATTCAATGAGAATAATTGGCTTGCCTTCACGCAGGATTGCATAGTCAACTCGCTTATCCTTTTGTACTCCTGGAACGTCTAGGTTTGCACCAAATTCAGGTACCACTTCTAAAGGATTGCTGGGATTATAGCCAAGTGCTCGGATAAACGGATCTATCAACGCCGATCTAGTTGCAGCTTCAGTTTGGATATGCTCAATAATTGACGGGACTGTTTGAGCCAGAGCTGTAATTTGATCAATGACGCTCATGATACCTCCTAAATGGTCTGGTTCATTGTAATAGAAGAATGTGCATGTCTACTATTTACATCTTTTCAAGAGGCCTAACTCGCACCAGGAACCAAATGGCATTGATATGTTGAGTGAGTAAATATATTAGCCATTAGACTGAGATGCGGTGGATTAATGGTTTAAGGGTATTGAGATCGCAAGCCACCCCACATTAACTAGCTGTACTGTTATGCTGTGGACAGCTGTTGCTCGCTGATTGCTGGGGTTGTGGTTTTCCGCTGGAGCGGTTTTGGCTAGCTGGCTTGACCCAACTAAAATCGAATACTCCTAGTCAAGTTATAGAAAAGCCTACGCATTAATTCAATATCTAGTTAATGTGGGATAGATATCAGCAAAAAGTAGCTCCAACAAATAGTTAGACATTTGATATGGCCCCCGTTACTGATTCTGAAGCCTATCTTGCCGCTCTTGCTCAACGTGCTTTCCTCAGGCTTTGGAGTTATCCGAATCTTTTCAACGATAAGGGTTGTGGGAAGGAGCTTTGTGATCTGCTTGTCGTATTTGGAGATCATCTGGTAGTCTTTTCGGATAAGCACTGTGAACTGAAGTCTCACGATACTCCTGAAGTAGCTTGGCGCAGGTGATACAAGCGTGCAGTTCTTGCTTCAGCGTCACAAGCGTATGGAGCAGCAAAATGGCTCAGGACTCATCCATCTCGTGTGTTTATGGATGCAGCTGGCAAACACCGTTTACCGGTCCACATCTCTCCAACTGCTAAGATTCATCATGTTCTCACCGTTCGCGGTGCAGCGCAGGCTGCACAATCTGAGTGGGGTGGTCAGGGAAGTCTGTTCGTCACCAATCAACCATTGGATGATTGTGCAACTATGCCGTTTTTCCTGGGGTGTAGTGGTTTCTCTGGGACCTACTTTCACGTCTTTGATGAGATTGTATTGGATGCTGTCCTTTTGACGCTCGATACTGCAAGCGACTTCATCACTTATCTCGAAAAGCGGGAGCGTTTTCTGCAAAATAACTTGAGTGTACTCGCTGCAAGTGAGGAGGATCTGTTGGGGCTTTATCTCATGGGTTACGATCCGCAGAGCGACGAACTCGATTTTCCACAGAACAACGCGAACACAATTTTTGTGGACGGAAGCCATTGGCAAGGTTGGTTGACAAGTCGTCAGCGAGAGTCCCGGGATGCTACAAATCGTATTAGCTACTCTTGGGATATTCTAATCGAAAAGTTCTCCCACCACTTACTTAAAGGGACTCAGGACTGCACCTCTTCGCATGAAGTTGCAGTGCAAGAGCCTCTGCTTCGTTGGCTGTCACGTGAGCCGCGCGTTCGAAGACGTGGTTTAGTTGATAACTTGATCGATATGGTCAATTCCACTCCACCTGGAAGAATACGGCGGCGTTATCATCCCCCTATGCGATCGGGTGACCCTTACTGGTTATTTATAGTTCTACCCCACTTGCATAAAATATCTTACGAGCGTTATCGCGAGATGCGGAGGCAAACATTCCTCGCTCATATCTATGTTGTGAAGTACTTAAATCCTACCGCAGAAGATATTGTTGGTATTGCCGTCGGTGCTAGTCATGGTGAAATGACCGAGGATGCAATGTGCGTTGACTTCCGTGAATGGCTACCTAAGGATATGGAAGTCGGTCGAATCCTTCACGAACAAGATGGTATCTTTGCAGCTCCAATTACTCTCAACCAAACCTATTGGGACTATCCGATTTCAGAGCACGATGACTAATAAGTATTGCAACCTAACTGCCTTAACTTTGCTATCTCACCGCAGCCTGTTGAGTACTACCATATGCTACCTCGTCTTGGTTTAACCGCTTGGAAGAATTGTTGTGCCCGTACCTCATATCGGCATGTTTCAGGTTCGCTCGTTTCTTGCTAGTGGCCACCTTCCGTCCTCTGCCCCACCACCGAATAGTCTACTACGGGAGTCCTATGGATCAAGGGATACTGTTCTTTCTGTATTCGCTACGCTCTTGACAATGGGGCCACCACTCCCGTGGTTCCTTTTGGCTGCGTGGTGCTTGGTGCTCGGGCGATTTGGCGGTATTTGTTGGGATTGAGGTATTTTTGAAAGAGAATTAAAGACAAGGTGAGGAGTGCTCGCATCACCAAGGAGATTGATGCATTACGCTTCACATTGTTGCACTAATGTACCTTTAAAACTGAGTGGATCATCAGAATTATTCAGTCATATTTTCCCAGCATCAGGTTCCATTAATTTAAAAAAAGCCCCTACCAGTAGGGTAGAGGCTCTAGAGTGTGTGTTGTAGGGAGAGTCTGAATAGAAAAGGGTGCCCTGAAATAATGAAGCATTTCACAGATTACGGAGTCTGCACCGGGCATCCAGAATTTTTAGTCGGAGCACCGCAACAGTTCGGCCCCAGGCACCCAAGCTTGTCAACCTGAGCACCGCAACAGCTCAGCAATCTGTTAGCGGACGGACTTAGTACGAGCATCTAGAGCATCGAGGCGTGCTTCCTGGATGTTATCAACAGCTTTGGTACGAGCATCCAATGCTTCCAAACGAGTGGCTTGGATATCCTCAACCGCTTTAGATTGGTTGTTAAGGTGCTCAAGACGTAGCTTGTGAACACTGTTCTTAGTGCGAGCATCCAGGGCGTTGAGCCGAGTCTCTTGGATGTTATCAACGGCTTTGGTGCGAGCGTCCAGCGCATCTAAGCGAGCAGCTTGAATGTTATCGATAGCCTTAGTGCGGGCATCCAGGGCGTCAAGGCGAGCGGCTTGGATATCTTCGATAGCCTTGGTTTGGTTGTTAAGGTGCTCAAGGCGTAGTTTATGGACGGAATTCTTAGTGCGGGCGTCTAGCGCTTCGAGGCGAGCGGACTGAATATTGAAGCTAGCGGGCTCAGCGGCGGCAGCGATGGGTGCGATCGCAGCGGAGGCAACGAGAACAGTTAAAGCGGAAAGAAGTGTGCGTTTCATGGTTAAAGCTCCTTATGAATTCGTGAAGTGTGTTTACTTGCTTCATTGATTACAAGGATGCCGGGGCTACCTGAACGCTATCTGACCGTAAACTGAAGGTTGCTTAAGGGGTTTCTGAATTTGGCTGAGGAAATGTAGTGATATGGGTCACAAGGGTGATTGTGGGTTGTGTTGGCGGAGCTGCTCCAGCGGAGCATCGCAACTGCCCAATATCTATTCAATATAAGAAGCCCCCACAGCTACTAAGACCCATGGAGGCTTCGAGTTAAATATAGAGGGTGCCTAAATAAATTTAGGTAAGTAATACAGAGTTCTGTCTACTGAGGTATTTTGTGTCTGCGATTACAGCTTTAAATCACAACAGCACCCAGAACAATCGACTGAGGGACTCTTCTAAATCAAACAAGACTTTTTAGAGTTGTTGTATATCAGGCGAACCTATTATCAACATGGCTCTCTAGTGCAAGTAAGAAGAAATATCAGTGATGTGTTTGGGTGCTGTTTTTGAGTCGTCGAACGATTCTATCGAGCTATCTATCGTTAAACCTCCTTGTGTAGCAGCTATGAGCTTTTCAACTCATGTGTACAGCATATTCCTGTAGTGCCTCAAAATCTCTTCTCTGATACAAATGGTAACGTTGTTATTTGTCTCTGTTGTTTCTGCTGACCAGTGAGTTAAGTCTATGGGATGCTAAGGATCATGATGATGATGCTTACAGATAGGCTGTGATTACGGAAACGCGAGAGCTGTTTGATTGCAGTGTACGTGAGTGAGCTTTACCAGATGACTGGGGTTAAGGCGAATAAACGGCATACGCTGCCTCAGCCTGTTCAAGAGGCTTAGATAAGGTTTGGCAGGTTGCAAAAGTGTTGGTGTACACTATGCTGTCCTACATGATTAAACTAGTTGACTTATTGATCTAAGTCCTATTACTCAGGTAATGGTGGCCCTGGCTCGGTAGGATTGGCAGATCGGTCACTATGGAATTACTTACTATGGTTCGGTTGAAGGCGCAGATCACTTTACTCGGATTACTCACCGCTAGTTTGCTTGGCAGTTGTAACCCTGTCGTAACGAGTCGCCAAGCTGAAGAATCAGCCCCATCTGCTGCAACACAACCATCGGATATTGAAACGTCTGATGCTGAGTATCAATTGGCCAATACACCGCCAGATTCGCCTGCTACGGCTTTTAGTAGACCTAAACGTCAATGTTATCGACTAGACAATGATCGCCTGACAACTAACCTGCGTTTGACCATTGACTATCAGCGCCAAAGCATTCAAGGGGATGCCCGCTCTGCAGCACAAAATGATGAGGCAGGGAATTATGCCACCTATGCCCAGTCATTTTCAGGCAAAATAGCCGATAATCAAGGGAAAATGCGGGTATTTACCTGGAGTGAACATGATTTTCAAGCGGATGATGAGACCTGGAGCTTTACAGATGATACGCTCACGATCGGTAAAGATGTGCTCAACCTGACGGACTGTCAGTTAGTTAGCCAAGCTTTTCAGGATTTCAATGGTTTAGAAGCCAGTGATCTGCTTGATGACATAAACACTGGCCTGACAGAATCAGTCCGATTTGCACCAGGAACCAGCTCCATTACGCTAAGCAATAGCGCTCTCCAGGGTAAGCAGAATGTTTACTATTTGAGGGTAGATGGGGGGGAGCAAATGAATTTGTCCATCAAGTCACTGGAGAACAATGCGCTCTTTGATGTGATTTCTCCGAGCCGTTATATTCTGGCCAATAAAGCGAAAGAAGAAACTATTCTGTTGCCCCATCCGGGAGACCATATGGTGATTGTTGGTGGGTCGCGAGAAAATGCTACTACCTATGAACTCACCATTGATATTGAATCGGCAGCTGCACAGTAACTCAATGCAGTCCTATATGGTGTTAATCACAATCATAGGCTTTGCATAAAAATCCCCTGACATCGCTGCCAGGGGGGCTGTACTTTAAGAGGATTTGAGAGATAGGAGCGCTAATTCTTTCTCTGGTGTATAGGGATTCAAGCCATACCAGGTGCATTCCCAACCAGTTTTTGTGATCCCCATGGGTTTTTGGTGTGTGTTTGCTCACTTAGTGCGGGTCAATGGCCTGTTGCATAGCTTGTTTCTGTTCTATCTAAACAGGCTAAAAGCGCTGTATTAATGCCCTCAACTTGTGCTGGCGACTATCCGATGAGGCCATCGCATCTACAAAGTTTAGCAACGTGTGTGGTATTCCCAATAAGCTACCAATATGGGCACGTAACTTGCTCCAGTTCGAAAATGTTCTTGAGAGTGGTACATTCCACCAGCGGTTGATCGAACAAACCATGCCATGGCCCACAGAAGTAATCTCATGCCACCAACCAGCTGGAATAAAGAGCATTTCCCCTGGTTGGAGGGTGATATCAATCCGATGAGGCATAGCCATTTTAAACTTTGGAAAGACTTTCAAATCTGGATTATCTGGATAGACCTTACTGTAAACAGCACGACGTTTTGCCCCATGCATTAAGTGATTCCACACGGCAAATGGATATAAATTGTAGAGCTGAGAAGGTGGAAATAATGTGACTTGCTTTGTGCCTGCCAATTGAGCAAGTGTGCCATCCATTGGGTCATAGTGTAAGCAAGAGGTATGTCCTGCAGGACCACACCATAGATTTTCAGGAGTAACGGGATTTGACAACTTCAGTAGCTGTTCAACTGGAGAAAGTACAGAAACCTTTTCTAGAGATGTTCCCTTAAGGCTGCATCTAGCGAGATAGAGATCGTACTTGTGTGCGTTACCATTGAGAATCAGATCAGCGTAGGTTTCAAAGGTGAGACTACTAACAGATACGCCACTGCCCATATCTTTCCATTGGCGCTTGTCCTGTTGATATCGTTCTCTTCCATATTGGCGAACAGGAAACAGTTGTGTGCCCAAATGTTTGCGAAGAAACTCAAGGCTCCAACCATCTGAATTCTCTAACAGTCCCTTCATAAGAAGAGGTCTTCCCTGTTGTAGGTACTGCTTGTGAATTAATTCATAAGAAAATCCCTCAAGTAATAACTCTGGATGAACTGGATCGAGAAAACGTAAACCAGAACAATTAGATGAAGTCACTGACTGCTTAATACTCTTCAAGGGTGATTTTTTGGCTGAGAACAGTAATTAAATGCTTAGTGGAAAAGGGTTTGATAAAGATATCTTCAGCCGCGGTGGCCTGTCGCAGGTCATGCCCCCCTACTTGATAATCTTTAGCTATCACAACAAAGGGAAGCCTCTGCTGCTGGAGCACTGCTAGCAATGGCAGGGTCTCGGCTTGAAAGAAATCGGCATCGACTAACACCAAGTCGGTAGGGGTGTGCTTCACTTTTTCAATAACAGCGTTGTAGGTGGTCGCAACGCAAGTGTTCCAGCCTTGAAGCTGAAGCCCTTTTTCTAATAATTTGGCAAGGCGTAGCCGGCTAGCCGTGACAAGCACACGAATCATAGCTCTAACGCAACCGTATAGAGTAGCTATAAATTAAGAGCTGTATTAAGCGACTTTATTAGTCATCCAATACAGGGATGGTTTCACCACCATTGGGGGTTAAGGTGAGAGCTTCAAATTCGTCATCGTCATAATAGCCAGTAACAGTAACTGTGGTGTTTACTGAGATGGCTGCCTCGCGCATAGCGCTAGTTTCAGCGTCGATTTCAATTTGTCCAGTACCATCATCAAGCAGAAAGTCATCACCCATCAGACGTACCACTTCTCCAGACAGTGTGATGATATTGTTACTACGCAGTGTTTCAACGGTGGTTTGGGTTTGAGTCATCCCCGGCATGGCTAGGCCGGTTAGCACAGTTATGGTGGTAGCACTTGCACCCAATAAAAGTGTCTTCATGGTTGAACTCCTCCAGATTACTTCGCAACGGTGTCTAATAAAGATCTGGATTCTATGATGTGGCCTAAAAGTAACACGAAGGTTTCAAGGGATATAATCAGCGGCTAGGGGTAGCCGAATTTCAAACTGTGAGCCTTGTTGCAGTTGGCTGTTAGCCTTAATTTGTCCGCCATGCAACTCAACAATTTGGTGCACAATAGCTAGTCCTAAGCCAAACCCGCCTGCCTGCCGCGATCGATGCTGATCAACTCGATAAAATCGCTCAAAAATATGAGGTAGGTCTGCTGCGGGAATACCAATCCCAGAATCTTCAACCTGAATAACAATCCAGCAAGCCTGAACTTGACATTTCAGGCGAATCATTCCTCCTGTCGGAGTATAGTGACAGGCATTGTCCAACAAATTAGCAATGGCTTGCTGCAATAAGCCATGCTCTCCCTGTACTGTTGCAGAGCCATCGGGGAGCATACTGTCAAAGTGCAGGTTCTGAGCCATTAGCCGAGGAGCATAGTTAGTTTTAATAGTCTTTAGTAGGGCAACTACATCGATAGGCTGAAAGACTTCAGCAGGCAAATTCCCCTGGTGCCGGGCTAGAAATAAGAGATGCCCCACTAATGTACTCATTGACTCTCCGGTTACAGAAATAGTCTTCAAGCAATGGGTTTGCTCTGTTGGGGAAGTGGGTTCCATCAGGCCAAGTTGGGCATTGCTGATAATTGCAGCCAAAGGTGCCCGCAGTTCGTGGGAGGCATCGGCGGTAAACTGCTGTAGCCGATGATAAGCATTGCGAATGGGTCTCATCGCTTTGCCACCTAAAAACCAGCCAGTGCCGGCAATGGCCGCTAAGGTAATCGGTAATCCGATACCTAGAAACACGCGCAGTTGTTGTAGGGGTCTCATCACCGGGGTGAGGGATGCTGCCACCTGTAGATAACCCAGCAGTCGATCATCCCTATAAACGGGCAGAGTCAACTGCCGTAGTGGTTCCAATGGAGCAGACTCAATGCCCTGTAGTGTCTGAAATCCTAATGTTGTCTCCAGAACAGGGGTAGGTATTTCTCCCATAAACTGCAACAGTTTTTTGTCAGGGGTGTACCACCGGGCAAAGACGATATTAGTATCCAGCTTGATGCTATCACGGCCCAAGATGGGGGCGTCTTCTAAGTCGATATGATGTTGTGCGTCAAAGGTGATTTCTTCCACTCCAGAGGCAATTACCTGGCTTGTGTTGTACAACTCTTGGTCAAAAGAATAGAGACGACTGCGAGCACTCCAGGTATAGAGTATTCCGGCAAAAACTACTAAAATACTGCCCATGGAGAGACTAAACCACCGAGCTAGGTTAAGGCGACTGTGCTCGAACATCAGCTCTAAGACTCCGTTTCAGGGATAGCTAAGCGATATCCTATGCCATAAACAGTTTGCAGCCAGCCATGAGCCTGGATAGACTGTAGACGTTGGCGTAGGCGATGCACCAGAATCGCGACAGCTTTACTGTCGGGTTGCATGTCCCATTCCCATAAGGCTCGCTCAATCTGGTTGTGGCTGAGTACCTGACGAGGATGCCGTAGCAGATATTCCATGAGCTGAAACTCTCGCCCTGAAAGCTGAACGCTGGCATTTTGGTGTTGTAATTTTAGGGTGTCGAGATTTAGTTCTAGCTCTCCTAATGATAGATAATCTCCTACCCACAGCGGAGAGCGCCGCCCTAACGCTCGTACCCGTGCCAGAAACTCCATTAGGTTTACAGGCTTGACAAGGTAGTCATCGGCACCAGCATTGAGTCCAGTTACCTTATCGAGAATTGTATCTTTGGCGGTCAGAAACAAGACTGGAGTAGTTTTGCCCAGACGACGATACTGCTCACACAATGCTAGTCCACTGATCTGGGGCAGCATCCAGTCGAGCACGAGTAGATCGTAGGTGCGATCGCACATCAGCTTTTGGGCTGTCTCTCCGTCCACTACGGCATCGACACCATGCCCGGCTTTGCTGAGCGCTTGGTGAAGCGGTTGGAGCTGGGCTGCATCATCCTCGACCAGTAAAATTTTCATTGGGGGTACGATCCTTTGGAGACGAGTCGTATACTCACAATAGATACCGAGGCGGCAGCCATGCAAATGGGAAACACCCTCAAAATCAGCCTGGGATTTGGACTACCGATGCTGCTAACTGGGGCTGCATTTTGGCTAAGCAGCGGCTGGTTAACGAGGCAGGTTTTTGGTCAAAGTGGTTCAGACGTGGTTCCGATCGACACTACAGGCGCGCAGACAGTGAATGTTGCCTTTATGGTGAGAGTTCTGGCCATTGATGCAGAAATTGATCAGAACCTTCAGATAACTGAGGTGTCAGTACAGATTGGCGGGTCTTCTTTGCAAGAAATGGAATTTAAGTACCCCTTAGCAGACTATGACGAAATAGAGCAGGCGATTGCTCAGGATTTGGACATTCTCCCTGAAACAGTACGTAGCCTGATTCGGTATCGTATTGATTAAGATTTTTCCAAACAAGCAGAAGGCTGCCATACCCAGGGCTAACAGCATCAAAATTCCCATCATGGAGCCTTGAAGTTGCGGGTTAGCTCCACAACACAAAAGCCCGGCATGCTGCCAGGCTTTTGCCATGGGGCTTAATTGTCAGTTGTTACCCAGTCTGCGTTCTCACCCCTTAGCCTCGGTCGCCACAGAGGCTTTTACCTTGAGGTGATTGATGGCACTGCTAATTTTCTCGTAGCTGTGCAACGTAGTCGATCACTCCCTATATAGTGCAGCCAAATAGGCTGTCTAGGTAAAGTCTATTCACATGGGGCTGATTCGCACCATTTTGCATCAGAAAGAGAGAAAGTGCTGCCTGCATAACGCGTTCCTGACTCCATAGCTCGTGGGTGCTTAGATAATCTTGTATTGAATGGTGTAGCGTTTCAGGAATCTCGATCATCAGGCTGACAGTGACTGGAGCTGTTGTACTTGCTGAAGCTTTAGGAGCTGAAGTCATAAATCTAATATCTCTTAAATTAACGGGCACAACAAATCAGGGCCTAGTAGATCACCCTTACCTAAGTGCTGCAAATGGGGGCTAGCAGCAGCGGGGACACAGGGCAAGGAGGCCTTCACTAGGTCGCCTAATTCAGTGGAGCTTTATTGTGCAGGAGGAGGAGGGAATTCGCAAGCGCACCGATTCTTTATATTTTTCTAATGAGATTTTTGGGGTAACGACACCAAGAGGGTTAAGACATTTTTTTCGTTACATTCGTTTATAAAGTGAGATTGATCCCCATACTTAACCGTTTTCCACAGAATCGCTAGATCTGCTCATCAGTCGTAACACCCTGGGGAGAACTCTACTTAACCTGTGGAAAAACCAAGGAAAACCCTGGGGAAAACTTCTGTGAGTATGAATAAATGTATTTTGATAAAATTACCTAGATTGGCTGATTTTCATCAAAATGCTCCGGATGCTGGGTATTGGCCCATAAGGCTCTTTCAGAAGATAATTCGCCCTTAAATACGCCTTAATGATTGTATGAATCTCTGGGTGTAGAAATTACCAACTGACAGGTTAGTTCCTGTGGAGAACTGCAATTTGCCCCCGTAGCATTTTGAGTCGATTATCGAACTCCAGGGCAGCTGCAAACGGGTATTGGGTGTTAACACTGCGATCGCAGATGAGTCCATGTATCTTGTGTCCACTGTTAGAAAGCAGGTGAAGTAGACGTGCATGTGGTTGCCTGGGGCATCGGCTTTGCTGCATCTGCGATCGTAATGTTCAAGGCTAAATGAGTCAGTACTAACTAGACTCGGTTGAGACTGGAGCTTTCTGTTGGGCGTTGTTGTCGTATCTATTCAGCCATGGGAGCCCCATCTCAAATGTCAGGAAATCACGACGGATCAGCCAATTTTTTTGATTATGTAGCTTGCAATACGATTTGATAGGTTGTACAACTTAAGTAGCTTAAAAAGCGTATCGCTAAACACTTAATTGCCTCAAGTTTTATGGTGAGGTATCACGTTTTATCTGTTCGATCTTTCTGACTGCTTAGACAAACGCTTCGGTTCTTGAGTTGGTAGCCCATCTTTGCGATACAAACGCTGTTTGTATCGTGCATGGTCTGACTTGTTTTTTTACTGCTTACTATCTGGCAAAACTCAAACTAGCGCCTAGCTAGCCTTCTGTCCATGTCTATTTTGATTGGTTCAGGCTTTGTTGCACTGCATAGTCAACACACACTCCAACACGCTGACTGGTTGGCAGTTTATGCCCTCGCATATGATGAAGGTGTCGGTGAATGCCTTACTGCCTATGATTTTGAAGATTTTCTAGGGCTATCAGTTTATTTGTTTATTACTACTCAATCTCCAGGGACTCGCCAACAACTCTCTCAGCTATTCCCTAAATTTGGTAGCGCAATTGTTTTGCCGTTACTTAAAATTCTGTGTAGGAAAGAGCTTTTTGTTGAGCAAAACATCCCGATGTTGGCTCAACAAAGCTTAAATGAAATGACGCCCTATTCCTTAATAATTGGGCTCAATCGGGCATTAGACCTTACTGGTCAGAATAATTTGAAGGCGCTCACACTGCAAACAGTAAACCAGCTATTGCAGTCGTGTGAACCCTCTGTTCATTTAGTGTTGTCTCAGTTACTGTCAGAGACTAATCGACGCTTGGTCTCTGAATTTTCAGGAGCTCAGCTGCCTGAACGTGCGATAAGTGTGGCCGGGTACAGGCCTGATCAGCACCGTTTAAATGTCACTGTGCAGAAGCGTAAAGTCACTCAGTGTGTATAGTGTCATCGTTTGTTAACACTGGTACTTTAACGATTCAAAAACTCAGTTGTGTGTTCTTCTACAAGGGTATTGCCGGTTTCTTATACTTGGTCGGCAAATCTCTTCGGTACAACGTAGATCACCTCAAAAGATTTTTGTTGTAAAAAGTTTTAGGAGCAACTATGAGAATTTTTAACCATGATATTACCCTCAGTACCCATGACCAGGAAGCTGGTACAGCTCTCTTTTCGGGTCGAGTCCTTGCCTTGACTCATCCAGAAGACAAAATTCAGATGACGCCTGATCTCCAGTCAGAATGGGTGTTCATTGTGGATCACTATGCTCAAGTGGGGGTGTTTCACAGCCATGACGTTATTTGGTCACGTTCTCTAGACGAAATCAATCGGCATGGTGAGTATGAGCCCTCATTTTATTTCTTTGGAGATGCGGTCAACTCACACCATCAATATCGTCAATTCTTTACTCAGCTAAATCCTCAGTGGTCTGAAGTTGTTGAATTTATTAATTCTAAAAATAACTTTATTCAATTAGCAGAAGCTTTAGGTGTACCTGTTCCTAAGACGTTGCGATTTGCCAATCTATCAGCGGCGAGAGCAGCAACAGATATTCCATTTCCTTGCTATGTTAAGCCTGCTGTCTCAGATCATGGTGCAGGTATTACACGCTGCTTCGATCAAGCTGCTTTAGAAAGGGCATTTACACAACTGGCTCCAGATGCAGCACTGCAAATTCAAGCCGAAGTTCAAGCCTCTGCTTTTTTGAACTTGCAATATCGAGTGACCGCTGATGGTGTGCAACCTTTACTGGTGTCAGAGCAGATTTTAGAAGGCTGTGTCCATCGCGGTAACCGTTATCCGTCTCAACATGAGCCTTGGGAGAGTATGGAGCCCCTAGCAATGTGGTTAGGTGAACATGGCATGCAGGGGATCTTTGCTGTTGATGTTGCCGTTGTGCCAACACCTGATGGGGTGCAGTATTTAGCGATTGAATGCAATCCACGCTTTAATGGTTCATCTTATCCAACCCTCGTTGCCCATAGAATGGAGATTCCTTGCTGGAGCAGCATTACCTATAAAACGCCGTTGCGCTCACTTCAAAATGTTGATCTAACTGATATTACGTTTGATCCAGACAAAGGCCGAGGTGTCATTCTGATTAACTGGGGCACGATTAAAGTTGGTGAAATCAGTGTACTCTTGGCGGGATCCCTGGTGGAACAGTTTGCGCTAGACCAGGAGTTAAAGGCCCGATTAAATGGAGACTTTGTAGCACAGCCATCACCCAAGGCAACCCAACAGTTAGTATTGCAGAGATAAGCTGGCTATTTTTGTTGAATTCAGTAGGTAAACTAAAGCTCTGGTGACTGCCGGGGCTTTTTTCTGTTCTTTACCTTTTGCAAATACTGTGTTCCTTTTTTAGGCAAAAAAAGTCCCTACCGATCGATAGGGACTGAGAGGTTTTGCGCTAGCAAAGCGAGATACGAATTGAGCGTGAACGTCGAATCACCTAAATGTCATAAATTCGAGATTCAAGGGCATGGGGATTTTCGTCGCAGTAACGTGCAAAGGCCTCGTTGGCACTCACCCGTGGCTGGCGCGCCTTTGCCGTTTGTAGTTCTTCTACGGCTTCCCAAGCAATGGCCGCGTCAATGCTTCTTGGACCATGCATCTCTGTTAGGCGACGGGCATGTTCCAATGCGGCTTTGAGGCGGGTTGCAAACGCTGAACTATCAGAAGATGGCTGCTGTAGAGAGATAGGGATTAAAGGCGCTGTTGTCGTCGCGATAGTCGTGTAAGACATGGTAAAAACCGGGTGTATCGTGAACTGTTTATAGCTTATCTATAAACTCTGTAAATGAGTAGACGAAAATCATATAAGTTTCATCTATGTCTCATTAGCTTTCTTTACCTATCAGCATTGGCGGGAAACAAAGAATAGTCGGCTCAGCTTGCTTAATGGGACTGGCTACAATGCAAGGGATAATTGTGTTTGTCGCAAAACTGGGATGTCCCCCTCTCTTCTAGTCAGCCATCGACTTGGAAGCACCCTCTTCCAAGCTGAGAGTAGACTGGGTCAGTAGATGGTCTCAATTAGCTATAAGATATCCAGGCTCCTTCTGTCACCCAATTTTGGGGAAACTAGATTCAAAGGCCCCCAAATTAGGGAGTTGGGCTTCGGTTAGCTCAGCTGCATGGGCAAGCTCTAGGCAGTTGAACAACCTGTTTAACTCTTATCAAGGCTTGAGTTCACCTACTGATATCGTTTGGTCAGATAATTCTATGCGATCGCCCTTTTCCAAAGCTGCGTCTATTTTCTTTAATCCTGAAACTTTGTTGCCCTTTCTAATTGGGTCTATTTTTCTAGCGGTGTTGGGAAGTGCTGTTTGGGAGGTTTTGTTTTCCCTGGTTACTGACCTTAATGATAATAATGCGCTAGCTGCCGCTGTCCAGTTGGCGATCGGCTCCCTGTTAATATTTCTCTTGTCGGTGCTGTTATTTGCTAGAGGTCTAAAACAGCTGGAGCCTGAGACGCTGGCTGATGCTCGCACTCCCATCAAGCATCGTGGTTTGATTTTGCTGGTCAGTCGAGAGGAACCTTGTCGCGTGGCAATCCAGCATCATGCTGATCGCTTAGAGCGTTGTTGGCTGCTGCATTCAGACCAGACTAAAGCCATGGCAGTTGCAATTGCTGATACCTATTCTGGTAATCGCATGAGTTTCAAACTGATTCATGTGAATGATATCTATGACCCGATGGAGTTTTTTCAGCATATTCGTCGCATTTATGACCAGCTGCCCATTGGCTGGTTGCCACAGCAGGTGATGGCTGATTACACTGGCATGACGGCCCATGGTTCGGTCGGCATGGTGCTGGCTAGCCTTTCACCGAAGGCTCCTTTGCAATATACGCCGGTCAATCCAAATCGTTTGAATGAGTCTATGATGCCAATTGAGATTGCTCTGCGCTCAAGGGTAAAATCAGTGAGGCGCTAACAGGTTTCTCAATCACGACTGTAGCAACAGAGGTTGGTGTTCGAGCCAGGGTACTTGTTTGCCCAGCATTTCGATTGCGATCGCGACCACCATTACCCATTGCACCACCACCTTTGGCAAGCCGATTTGTTGCGCTAACCAGCTGGCCAGGTCTTCTAGAATCAAGCTGGATACCATCGCCTAAGATGCCCAAGCCCAAAATACCGACCAGGAAGTATATCACCCAGCTCTTGCCAGGAGCATTAGCTTTTTCTAAAAAACGACTACCTTTCATATGCTTCAACTAGATACTATCCCTGAATAGTTAAAAACCACATAGTTCAAGAAAATGTACGCGACCAGATTTTTCGCCTGCAACAATAATCATGTCAGGTGAGATTGCACAGGTTGTTATCTCACTGTCACCGGTGAAAGTTGCGATCTCACCATAGCTACCTTTTTCGTTTTCAGAATCCTCATCTTCAGGTTGATTAAGGAGTTCTTCAAGGTTCCAGACCTTTAAGCTATAGTCTTCTGAGGTTGAAACGACATAGCGATTGCAAGGTGATATAACTATTGATGTAATAGGCTGAGTATGTGCTGGGGTAGAATACTCCGGGAAATCTTTTCTTAATTTCCATGCTTCTAGGTCATTATTTTTATTTGTCGAGATTAAATATTTGAGATCATGAGTTACTGCAACAGCAGTTATATAACTATCTCCATCTTTAAAAGTATGCAATAATTCCCCAGTGCTCAGATCCCAAAAATTTATATCTGCATCATTCACGGTAATTCGATAATTATCTGGTGATTCAAATGCAATGTTGTTAAATCTATCTGGTTGTTTTGCAGCAGTCGCTTCTTTTGCTTCAAATGTGTATAAGCATTCAAAACTCTTCAGATCCCAGACAATAGTTCTATTTTCAGAGCCTGAAATTAGCCAATCTCTTTCGAGATTTATAGCCAGGAATTTAACATCATCATTATGTCCTAATAAAGTTTTATAGAGTTCTCTTGAACTTATATCCCATATCTTTAAATTATCATCTTTTCCAGATGAAGCAGATATCAAATGTTGTCCATCAGGTGTGTAAATAATGGAATTAATAAAACTACTATGGTTACCTAATGAAATCGGTTGAGTAGCTTTTGACAAATAATCCTGAATATAAAATATATCTTTCCCTATTTCAGTCTGTAGGCTATTTTCTGCTTCATAATTTTCTATTTTAGAATCAGATATAAAAACTATTTGTTGATTTTTAATCATAAAATGGCTGATTTGATTGTCAAATTTACATACTCTGAAACAAGAACCATTTTTGATTTGCCAAACCCTCAGAGTTTTGTCGTAAGAGGTAGAAATTGCATATTCTCCATTAGAAGTCACTTTAATACTGACAACTGTGTCTGTATGTTTCTCCTCAGGTAAAAGATCTTGCTTACTCAGTAAGTCCCAAATTTTAATTCTTTCGCCGGGTGATGCAGAAACAAAGCGTTGACCATTGGGCGCAATAGTGACTGCATTTATTGTTTGCTCATGATCTTTTAAGGTTACTGATCTTTTCTTGTTTTCCAAGTTCCATACGCAAATAATTTCATCAACTGATTTATCTGAAATAGGTTCGCTAGATGCAGTAATTATTTGCTTGCCATCAGGAGTAATGGTTAGAGCATTGATAGGTCTTGAGTGGCCTTCAATAAAATCTAATTTTTCAGATTCCCATTCCCAAATCCTAACTAAGTTATCGTCATCTATAGTGGTAAAAATAATAGAGTTTTCTATAGGATTTATGAGTATATCTTTGACTAAATATCCAGATCGAACCTTGGGTTTGGGCTCCATCTTAGGATTATGAAATATTTCGCTCAAATTCCAGACCTTTATAGTTTCATCATCAGAAATAGAAATTAAATTTTCTGAGTTAGAAGACAATAAAAGTAAATTAATACGTTCGCTATGAGCCGGAATTGAACAGACTATATCTTTGCTCTTAACCTGAATAATCTTTACAGAATTATCTACTGCAAGGAAAACATACTCATTGTTATGTGTTATGGCTATGCTAGTGACAGCATCATCATATTCTTCAGAATGCAGGCATTTTCCACTTTGCAAACACCAAAACTTTATTCTCTTATCATCAGATGCTGAAATGATCATCTGATTATCTGGAGTAACTGCAACAGCATTGATTGCTTCTTTATGGGCATTTATTAGAGGAATATTTATTAGAGGAATAGAAGTATCATTTAAGAGATTCCTGATCTTCAATGAGCCATCATCAGATGCTGAAATGATTTTTTCGCTATCAAATGTAATAGTAAAATCATTAATCAATGTTTTATGCTCTTGATATGTATGACTTTTTTTCCCATTGCCCAAGTCCCAAATGATTAAACTCCCATCGCTATAAGAAGAAAGGAGTTTACTGGAATGTACATCAATTTTTATATCTAATAGAGTTCTCTTTCTCTCTCGTATATTATAAATTAAAGAGGTGACTGGAGGTTCCAAGCTACTAGAAAGAGGTTTCAGCCAGGCTTTTTGATTCTGCTTCTGAGACTCTATGAATTTGCTAGATATTTTTCTGATTTCAGCTTCTTTAAAGACGAAAAGTCTTCCTAGTAATTGACTAGCCAATTGATTCAGGTCTTTACTTAAAACTTTCTCGGATTTCCTTAATGCCGCTTGAATGAGGCAGAGATTTTTTTTCTTGTCTCTAGGGATAGAAGCAGCGGGTTTAAGCGCAGCTGAGTAATCTTCAAACAGTGATGATAAGCTGGAATCAATGATCTCATTCCTGATAAAATCCAAATCGGTTAGATTTTTATATGTATTACTTTCTCCTTCGAAGAGCATTCTAGCTTTCTTCTTGTCATCAAGGATATTTTCTCTTTCAGTAGGATCACATATATCAATCGCTTGGTTATGTCGAATAAAAGTAACTGTTTTTGAATATGTTTTGTTTCTACCAGTCGTTAATTTCCTGGTTATCGCATGCAATGTGAACGTTGGTGGTATGGAAATCACGAATATCTTGGATTCTTCTATTTTATGTAGGTCGCATACAAGGCTCTGAATGGGAGGGCTGCAAGCATTATTAACTATCTCTAATAATGTTTGTTCTAAGGCAGAAAGGTTTTTGATCTCATTTTCCGTCGCAAAATATTCAAAGGAAAAGTCATAAAAAATATTCTGTCCATCAGACTCTGCTATTCCGTAAATCAGATAAGCAGTCTGATTAGCAGTTCCAATGCCGCCGTTTGTCAAAGCAAGAATATCTTTAATGAATTCGTCTCTTTGCCAGCGTTTTACATCTTGATTGGGATGATTTATCTTGTGTGGTTCTCGCTTGAAATCAAGTTTCAAACCTTCCCGTTCTTTCAATAAATTCTGAAGCTCTTGCTTGTTCATAACCTTTGAGTCAAGCTATAAATGACAGACTAACCGGTATATTTGATTTTTTTGGGAATTCCGGTATCTCGAAGCTCTAGGACTTCAACTTTTACAGCTTGACCTATTTCTAAGCTGTTATATCTTTTGGGCTCTTTTACCGTGAGTTTAATGCCACCTTCTAGTTCGTAAGTGACTGCATTACCCTTCTTTTTAGCTTTAACTTCTGCTGTTACTTGTTGCCCTACCTCATAGTTTTGAGTTTGAGCGATCTCACGAAGTTCAGCCTGTCTAGCCGACTCAGGAGGAGCAGAGCTTAAAGTAGCACCAGCTGTTAGGTTCTCGTCAAATGTTCCGCCTTCCTTGTAGTACCGCATCAAGCGAGCCACCCAGCCAAGGGTGTACAGCATAGCCTTAGGTTTGAATTGATAGTCTTGCAAATAATCACTACAGTTCTTTTCAATACTGCGGTAGTAATCCAAGGTTCTACCACTATGACCAATACTTCTACCTTGATTAACCAGAGTCTTCAAATAGTCAAAAAAACGAGTGCCTGCATCTGGCTGCTTCTGGTTGATTGCATTACGCAAATAGGCAATGGCTTTTCCTAACTCATTTACATCAGTTTTTTGGTTGATGAGGTTCTGAGCGATCTTATGGGCAGTTGCCCAGTCAGCTTCAGTCATTGTTGAAGATGGCGCTTCAGTTGTGATTTCCATTGTTAGTGTTCAAAATTAGTACATACCAGACGGAGGTTCCCGATCGCTGGGATAACGTAGAACATCACCCAACTGTTTCAGTTGTGAGGTTTCAATAAGGTTCTTATGGGCTGCATGGATTGCTTGCTTTATAAACTCCTGCAGTACATCCCCTGTAAGAACAGAATTTTCAGGGCCTTGATAAGACATATAGCGATCCCGAAGCTGAGTACCTTCAACTTTTTCAAGGGCATCTACTGTCACCGTCATCGTGCCCATGCCAATAGGCTTCCCTCCACCTACTTTAAGGGCAATGGGTTGGTTGGAATCTTGCCCCAATGCCACTAACAATGTTCCTAATTCTGCTTTGGTCAGGTTCTTAAATGTCAGCTGAGTAGTGAATTGATAAGCTTTTCCAGCTTGCTGCGTAGCAATGCCTTTGTTTTGGCCTCTGTCGATAGCTCGCTTAGTGTGGTAGTAAAATTTGCGTCCAGCAACTCGACCTCGCAGAAAGTATGCTCTTCGCTGGTCCGGGCGAGGTCGATAGAGGGAGGGCATAAAACCCACCTTAAAATCACTGCCTGTGCATCTAGCATCGCTGAATTCAACCAACCCCTGCCAGTCTAATGCTCCGAAAACCCGACTGGCTGGACACAACTTTTTCTTATCTCGGCAAGGAAGTCGCTCTGTAGGAACCTTATTGCGATAACGGGAGGTGACAACCACCAGAGTACTATTGGTAATAGCCTCATACACTGCTCGAATACAGCCCTTAATGGAGCTTCCCTGAAGTGTTAGATGCCGATCCGATCCCTGCACCATCGGTTTAATTAGTGGTACCCGATTGCCAATGTCCTTGCCCATAACAATAACCCCAGTCGATATATGGACAGGGGTTTCTACATTGAGAGATAGGGAAAGTTTCCCATGGAGGCAATTATCCAGATATTTCTGATGTCCTGCCGGATGCTTTAAGGGTGGGCGTTTACTGGGAAAGGAAACAAATTCATAGGGCTTTGGTGGCAATGACTCATCTGAGAAGTTTCCACGACCTTTAGGTGGTGACGGTGGATTGGCAGAACGGGGGTTGGGACGAGGTGTATTAGTCATGATGAGCTTGCAATGGTGAGAGCAACGAAATGAACGGTGGCAGTACGGCGATCGCAAAAATAACGCTGCTTGATATGCTCAGGCTCGACCCCACGGCCAAAGTCGAAACCTTTAGGGTATTGCGTTTCTTTTGACTCATGGTGATGAGCAGATCGATCAACTGCTTCCCAGTCACCCGATATAGCAGTAAAGCCATCAGCCGTATCAGCCGTATCGCTCAGGAGCAAGACAGTGTAACCAGCTCTTTGAGACTTCCAGCGAAGTTCCATATTTGCATTGAATACCTGCCCCTCGGGACTAGGAAATTCCTCAGGTAATTCAGTTTTCATGCCACTTACGCGATGAGCCCATCTTAGAAAGTAGTAACTGGGGGATTGCTTAGCGTAATGCCCGATTAACTCTTTGAGAGCCTCTGCAGAATCAACCTGTCTATACCCTACAAAGCTCATGAAGCTACCTCCAAAGGTTGACTCCAGGCTTGAACAGCTCGACGAAATAAGTCCTTAACTTGCTCTGATCCTGTCCAAGTTTGTTGTACGCCAAAACCTAGTTCCATTGGTTCTGCAGCTACAGGAGTCTGTTCATCTCGATCATTTTCTGGAAACCCATAGGGATTTTCAGTTAAGAATTCGCTAACTCCTAATAGAGCTGTTCCTGGCCAAGACTTTTGTTGAGCAAATACCTTAATTTGGCCATCATTTTGCAATTGGCAACCGGGATATTGAACTACTGCATGTTTATATTCCACCGTGACAGTTCCTAGCCCCCGTGATTTTGCAAAGCCTAGTCCAAACCATCCTTCACTTAAATCACGTAATACCAAACCAATCAGCCCTAACTGAGCTAGGGTGAAATTCTTCAGGTGAATCGTGGTAGTAAATTCTCCAGCGGTGCAAACTTGGTAGTTAAAGGGGCCTACGGCAACGGAACCAAAAACGCGATCAATCGCTACTCCGTTACGTTCCTCTAACCTGATTTTGTCAGGATCAGTTGGATAGGCATCCTCAATGCGAATGCGGCTAGCAACTGCGGTATTGCCAAATAACTGAGAGGTAAAACATGACTGTTTATATAACTCTGCACCTGGATTAGGATGTCTATCCTCCGATTTTTTCTTCTTTTCTGCGTCCTTCCATTTTTCCAAATAAACATTGGGGTTATTTTGCTTATCATCCATGTTTAGTGGATCGCTTGCCCAAATCTGTGAATTAGTTCCTGTTTGCCTAGAACTTTCCCCTATAGTCCTGACAATTCGCTCAGCATGAGCACGAATCGCTCCTTTGAGAGAACTGCCAGGTAAATAGATAGATCTCTTACCACGATGTTCAATTTTAGGACCATGATAATAGGTTTCAACAAATTCCATATCTGGTTTTGTCGGGTCGGCTCCTTCTTTTCCAGACTTAATTAATATAGGACCATCAGGCTTGATGGATAAACTAATAGTGCAATGGTTGACCAATCGTTTATGCATGAATCTCCTCCGCTGTAGAAACCTTATTAACTTCTTGATTTAGCTTGTCAAACAAGGCCGTAGACCAACCGCTTTTAAGTGTCTCTATTTCCTGCGGAGTTTTTACGTAGGGCTGAAGTTTATTTTGAATCAGTTGTTGTAGATAGTTGATCATTTCCTTCGAGTCTTTTGGATCAATCCAAATCAGTTCATCCAAATTTAGTCTCACCACACCTAACCCTCGAGAACTGCCACCACCAAGGGTAATCTGCTCTGTTTCAAACTGATGCAGACCAATCATCAGCAAGCCTAATTCCCAATCTGTAGCATTCTCAACAACAGCTTTAAACTCGAATAGAGTGCCAGCAGGAACCACCTGAAAATCATAAAGCTTACCGTCTGAAGCAGTTTCGGTGTCTCGATCAATGGCCACGCCATCACGTTCTTGATATTGGCCAAACCATGTGTCACGCTGCACAGACAAATCCCGAATTCGCAGTTTTCCAGCTAACCAGGGTGCACCAAATAAGTGAGAGACTAAGTCTGTTCGCTCCAAAATATTTTGAGTCGTAATCTTATCATTCTCAGCCTCATCTTTTAGTGCGTTGACCGCTTTTACTCGACTAGCAATTGCAAGTTCCGAGGGATCTTCAGCAAGATTAGGAGCAATTCCTCGTAAAAAGGCTTCAAGGCGAGATCGCATCGCTCCCTTAAAGCTAGCCCCTGGAATCAGTGGCTTACCAAGAGCATCTTTAACTACAGGCAAATCTGAACCGATAGGTTCTGATGATCTACCAGCACTAATGCGTAGTGCTGTGACCGTAGTCAATATTCCGGTTAATTCCAACCGATTTTCGAATGTATCAAACATATTTACCTAACACCTTCCTTTCCTTCTACATGTTTATGAGTTCCGTAATATTTGAGTGATAGTTTCCCTCCCTCTAAAACCCTGCAACTAACTCTTAGTTCCTGTGAAATGCGGAAATGATCAATTGAAGTATTGGTGTAACGATCAAGTTGAATACCACCATCTTGTTTGAGTGCAGCAATACCGTCTTGTCTGATGTGTAATATTTGTGCAACCTTCGCTATGGTTTCTTGAAGAGCAATGCGCAAGCGATTATCTGTTTGATTTTTATAGTCTTCTCTAAAGGTGGATTCATAAACTATGTCTGGGAAGCGTAATAGTTCATCACCTCGTAGAATCTCTTTCTTACATTGATTCCATACGAGAGCACCCCACGTAGATAATGTCATATCTTTATCAAGAGTGAAAACCCACTCTTGAGGGACTTTATTGGTTTCTTCCCATGAGGCCCGAATATCGCCCATACTCATCATCGCTAAAGGAACTGCATAAGGTTTCACTTGTATAGGATCAATCCTGATCGGTAGTTTTGGAATTTTAATCAGCTCATTAGAGCCTTCAAAAACATAAAGTATTTCGTCGGCATAGAACATGCCAATTACATTAAAAAATCCCTGAAGTGCTTTGAAACCACCGACTAGATTAAAACAGATATCGTATTTCTCTTTTTGATATCCTTCAACTATGTCTTGAAGATTGAATAACAACTCAGCAATACCTTCAGAGAAAATACGTTCGTTAGCAATTGATAGTTTGTTTGCTGTTAGGATGAAAACATTGCCAATTCCCTTACTTTTTAGATGTTCCTCTAAGAGCTTTGCAGTGGTTCGCCCTTGAGCAGTATCGGTCGCAATAAGTACATGAGCATCGTTACGTCCTTGACTCAAATTATTTCTATAAAAACTATAGATACCATTAAGCTCAGCTGACAAATCTCGAATTTTACCCAGACTTTCCTCATCTAATGATTGTTTTGCCCGCTCTTCTAAATCTTTGAGTATAGGCATTACTTCTGAATGATGCGTCTGCATATCTTCTTCTGAAGCATTAACTGTTGCTAGTAATTCAGATGTCCATGAATCTGGATCAAAACCAACCTCAATTTGGTTGGTTAGCAAGCTAATTCCGACAGTAGAGACAACAAGTTTAGACATGGATTTTCAGAGAGGTTTTATAAGTTGGTTAGTTTTGACCCTTACGCTTATAAGTCAGGTGACGAACGCCATAGCCGAGATAACGACGAATCAGCTCGATGGCAATGACCTTTTTGTCTGTTTCATCAGACAAAGATATGTCTTGGTAGATTGAACTGGCTTTGTCCGTCAGTTTTGTATTGATGTCTTGAATAATTTTCTCTCCAAGAGACTCTTTGCCACGTCCCCACTTTTTATCCCGTCCCATTTGATAGCGTAGAAAGTTCTTGATTACCTCTTTGCTATCCGTTGTGTCAGCAACCCGAACTAAATTTCGGAACTGTGATTCTTCCAAATCACCATACTTAGCTCCATCCAACGCTTCTTCAATGGCAATCACCAAATCATCTTCTTCTTTGCGAATTGCTTCCTGGATTTTGAATTGTTTCTGCTGGTCTGATAACTCTGTCATACTGATTCCTCCCGAAAAACTAAATGAAACTCATCGCATATTCGTACTTGGCCAAAACCTTCGCTGGTGCGTTCTCCCACACCCTTCATTTCTAAATCTGATAACGCTTGCCACCAGGCATCAGGATTAGTGGTGCTGTAGAGATAGACCGAGCCTTTATTGGTGATCAGTTCAATATCTTTCATTAACCCCCAAGCTGCGTTCCATCCACCTCGATAGTCATAGCTGCTGAAGGTGTCATGGAGTTCTAAAGAGTCATCCGTAACTCCTGTAAATTCCTTCAACATGGATTTTGAAAGTACCGTAGTGCGCTGCCAGTGTTCAGCCAAAATGGCAGCGGCCTGCAAATCTACTGTAAAAAAGGTACGATTCTCAATTCCGTTTTTTCCAGGTGTTCCAAAAACTTGCCAATCACGCCATCGATTCTTTAAGGCCTGGTTAAATTTATTAATCCGACTTTGGGTATTCAGATTAGCAGGGATGGGAGTATGGGCGGTTATCTCGACTGAGCCTAACCCACGAGATGTGGAACCACCAACCCGAAAATGGGTTGCACGAGCATGAACATACTCTTGCAATGCTGTCGCTAGGGTATCATCCGGTACTAAAATTGAGGATTTGTAAAGGACAGGCCGTTTTTTGACTGACTTAGATTCATTCAAAACTTCAACACTGTAGAGAATTTCATCTTCAGCCGTAGCTCGGCGACGATTGATACCGACCCGTGTGAGTAAACGCTTACTGCTAGAAGGTGTGTAGTAGCGATTGTTAAATCGACAGTAAAAACCAGAGAAACTATCCACACGCTCTCCCTTCAGTGTGCAAGGATCATAGGGATAGCCATAGCTTTTGGCGCAGAATCGATCAATTACAGTATCAAATGCACCATCATCATCACGTCTTTTTTTGAAACCTGGATTGGTTTTAGAACTCAAAGCAGTTGCCGGGAGACAATAAACCTCAAGCTCTCTAGGCTGGTTCTTAGTAGGAAGAGTGGCAGGGTAAGCATTTTGAAAAATAGCAGGTTCGTCATTCAGAAATAAAGCCTGAAAATCGCCACCTTGAGTTGATAGATCCGTAGAACCTAGTCCCGATTCTCGAAGCATTTTGCCTGCGATCGCACCTCGAATAACCGTTCCCGGAATATAGTCTTCTACCTCACTAATGGAACCACCCGGTTTGCGACGACCAATGGCCAGAGGAGAAAGTGCTTTAATGTATAAATCTATCCGGTTCATGCCGTTTCCTCCTGTGCTAGAAAGCTCCATACCTCTGGACTAACTTGTCCAATTGGTGGTAGTTCCCAATGCAACCATCCCAATCCAGCTGATTTGCTACCACCCAGAGCCTGAATATGCTGGAATCCAGCCCAAATTAGTGCTTTAGCGTAATCTACAAGGTTCGGTGTGTAACTGGGCAAGATGTATAGCTTTCCTGTAAAGCGCAGTTGGGCATTAGCAGGTGATGTCTCTAGAAAAAAGAGTTTCTGGTCTTCGGCAGTGCGACGACGGCGATTAATGCTCACTCCTGGGCGCAAAACTTCAGGCAGGTTCTCTGGATTTTCCTCACACACAAGGTCATCTAAGATGATGCGCGATGGCAAAATTGGATCGCCAAATATCTGGCTAACTAAGCAATGGTAGGTATCGGGATAGTTAGGAACTTTATATTGATCCTGCTTGAATTGAGCAAGATAGCCATTTTCGGCAGCTTCAACTTCTTCCCGACGTAAACGCATCATGCCAGCAGCAGGAGCCTGACAAATTTGCCACCCTAACCCCCTAGCAATTTTTTCGCACTCATGGCGTAAACGTCCTTTAACTTGGGAAGCAGGAATTATCAAGTTATTCTCAGCATTACGCAGAATGGGTTTATCGGCCAAAGATCCCGATGAGCCACCCGCTCCTACACACAATGCAGAATCCACAATGGCGGTAATTGAAAAAGTTTCGGTTGTATTAGTTAAAGAGCCTAGCTGTATCATGACTCTACCTCCACCGAGGAGATAACCTGACCAGTAGATGAATCTGTTCCGTCAGACTCATCAATAAACTCATAAAGTTCGACTAAATCTCGCCAAATGGTTTCATAACCTGTTGTTCCATCGTCTTTTGCGTACGACATCCAGGGAGCTAGATTGCCTCCATTAGTCTTAGCGGAACACCAAGGGTCTTCAAATTTCTGTTTGAGAATTTGTTGATTGTTTTCAGGCTTAAGACGAACACGAAAGTAACGGTAGTTGAGAATAGCCGTTTGCTTACCTCGTTCAAGTAAGCTGCGAATTTGATAAAGTTGTGATTTCGGAAAATTAGCTTGTTTGGGTTTTAATGCCTTAACAGTATCAATTAATCCACCAATCTCATGCAGAGTGTAGGGCGCAGCATATTGCTTCAAGGTTTGGGTACGATTTTGGACTATGATTTCCTTAATCAATCCCTCCTCACGGAAATTTTCAATTTTGTCACTCAGCATTGTCACAGCCTTGAGAGTAAGAAAATCAATGGTGCCTCCCAAATACCCGTCTTCTCTGAGATCTTTTGCCCGTTGTTTAGCAGATTTCAGCAGTTGCGAGACCAAATTCTCAGCATAGTAAATCGGGGTGTTTTCTGCAGTAATTAGCGTTCCGATTGACATACTCAATTTGCATTGATCCCGACCCGTAGGTATTGATGTTTTTGAGTTCTGCGGTGCTTTATAGCGATGAACTGTGCTTGGGTCATAGATTTCGTCACTGCGATAAATATATTCACCTTCATTTGATTGAAGGTCAGCTAGGTAATCTTCAAATACGTCGCCAATCGTCTTAGCAATGCTGAGCGCCTGATCCGCTGGCACAATTAAAAGAACATCATCACCACCAATCGTAACGATCTCAAATGGATGAATCCACTCACCGTTACGATCAATATTATCTGGATCACTTAAGCCATTAATTTGACGAGGATTTAAATGCTGACCCAGTGCTTGATAAACAGATTTTTTAACTGCGTTGAATACATCACTGCTAAAACGCTTATGTTCTTCCGGTTGATGCACTTCTCGTTGAATATATCCGCCCATATTATTGCCATCAGCGTAAATGTAGGCAATAAATCCCTGAGGTTTACTGATATTTCCAAGTTCTCGTAATGTTCTTGCTTCACTACGACCTGTATGAGTTTTGTAATAGCGATTTCTGAGACTTAGATTCTCTTCAAGATCAAGAAAATCTTCAAAATCAGCAACCCAACTATTAATACGACAGCTAGTAGGCTGCCATTCTAGTTGAAGGCTTCTAAACCAGGAGGGAAGATTCTTTTGATAAAATTCCCGTTTAGCAATTTGTCCAGTAATTCGTTTGCGAACTAATGCTTCAGATAACCATGGACGATCACCCAGTTCAGTTACTTGAGTAATAGCTGATTGCCGGTCGCTTTTATCTCGTCGCATATATGGATGGGTTTCAAACATAGGCGGATAACAACAGGTAGGACGATAATGCTCTGTACTGTTAAATCCGCTTCGACGTTGATTGTATTGCGTGGTTAACTGGGTGATTAGTTCAGTAAAGTTCTTGCGATTCCAAAACTTTTCTTCAGGGCTTGCCATACTGCCCTGACAAAAATAAGATTGGACAATCCGACTATTTTGATTACCCAGGTATTGATCAAGCCAAAATGTTTCTTCAATTGGGTCTTTAAGTAAACCCAGTTTTATCTCTAGCAAGCGAAACGTTGCTCCAACTGCACAAGAATTAGCTGTTAGAGTTTCATGGGTATATCTTTTCTCGATGGCGTTGGCTAAATCGTTCACATGAGCAATTGGACAAAACGCTAGAATATTTCCACCAGTAGAGTAAATAATCAGTTCTGGAATTAAAGCATCGCGTAACCCAGGGAAATTTCCTGACCTATCTAACCACTGCTCAACACTGACAGACCTATTTTCAGATTCTATTGGACCGAAAAACGCAGGGAGATCAAATAGATTAATACGATCTAGTAAGGCTGAGGCTCCACGAATATCAGGCAATTTCGCAGCTTCAAACACATATTGCTTAATTTTGGTTGCTCCACCATAAACGAGCCCAATTTTTGAGTTCCATAACTCAGACTGTTCCTGAGTCAGGTTTTTTAGTTCATCTAGTGTCTTTGGGGTAGAGATCTGAGCTAATTGACGAACTTGTTCAACATATGATCGTACTTCGTCTGGTAATTGCTCATTACCAAGCATAGCCCGCCGCATTTGTTGTAAAACTTCGATATCTACCTGGGGCTGTTTACTCTCCCCCCAGGCGAGACACCAGGTAAGCCCAATTTCAATCATGTTCTTTTCTTGGCCAGAAGTAGGGAATCTCTTTACTCCATTAGTCATGATTTCTTGTCATAGATGAATTTTTGTAGTCTTTCTAATTTAGGAATAAGCTCGTTTGCACACATAAAGAGTCAAAATCTATCTCAAGAGAGATGCCATGCTCTCTATCAACGCCCCTGGCATTTTAGCCGTTTCTCCCTGCACCCATGGTCCACAGCGTAGCTCTAAAAACGGCTCATGCTGTAAGATTTCAACTGTAGGCTCCAAAGTACTGTGAATCACTGCAATCGGCTGTAAATTCCCCTGATTTCCACAAAACTCATGCCAGGGCTCAATCTCTTCAGGCTTTGAGCTAATAATCAAATAATGAGTACAAGCATCCAGAATCGATTGCTTTTCCGGTTGCACCATTCCCCCTGCGTCAACAATCACCAATGATTTTTGTTGCCGCAGATTACGAATCGCCTGCCCCTGATAAGGAAAAAATCGCTCTGTTAAAGTTCCTTTGTTAGCCAACTTAAATGCCTCTCGCTCGGATGCGTTTTCCGGCAGCTCTAATGTCCAATTACCCTCACCATCCCATTGAGCGCGTTGCAAATACACATCCGGATAATCTTTAACCAAAGTTACAAACAACTGGTGAGACAAAACACTCTTGCCACTGTCCGGCGGCCCCACCACCAATAGAGCAGGCCCCAGCTTATCAGGTTGAATAGACGGTACTCCCAAATTTAAATCCTCAAGCGGGAGCACCTGCCCAACACTGACAAGTTTAGAATGAGTTGTCGTCACAACCGCCCCCAAGCGTGGGTCAAAACAAGCAACCCACACCGTCGGATGACATTCATGCACCAGATACGCATAGAGCCAGACCGGAGCCCGCCCAGAGAGCACCACACCCTTGCGTGGATCTAGACCCGCCGGTAAACGCAATGTTGCTAACTCTTGCGGTTCAATAATGCGATCGCGACTTACCAACTCAATAGTTACCAACTGATACGCCAATCCCTGAGTCGTTTGATGATGGCTCAGCGTCAGTTGAATCGAAGCATCGGCCACAGATCATTCTCCAAAGCCAAACATTAGATATAGAAACACAACACTTTAATGTCATTGAGATGTAGCAGATGCACTGTGGATTCTTTTCACCACTAATCCCGTTATATGGTTTCCTTTTGCCAATTATGCATACACTTTAGAAGAGGGGGCTTCAAAACCAGCTTTCGCTAAAGTTGTGATGGTATTTAACTACTTACCTACACCTGAACTGTTACATGAATTAGCCAAGGGACGATTAGCAGATCGACTGTTACGGGCAGTACGCCTGTGGGTATTGCTGCATCAGCTATATGGACCTGATGCTTGGGCACAGCAGCTACCACAGCCATTTCGCTATGGTGATTTGCGCACTCTTCTCTTTGCACCAAGCCATGGCCGTAGTGAAACAGCGAAGGTACCAGAGCTAACTGCCCATTGCGACCTTGATTGTTGTTGCCAGCGTTCCCTAGCAACCTGGTTAATGGACAGTGATCCTGCCTTTTCGTTAATAGATTGGCAGCAACAAATTATGTGTTTGAGCCATCTACCAAAAGCGGCCATAGACACCGCTTTAGCCACCTGTCCATTCGCGACCGTGCATCGTTCGATTCGCAATGACTTATCCCATTTGGCCGATCTGGGCTGGCTGGCTGGGGAGAGCAAGGGACGGTTTCGTACCCTTGAGCCCCATCATTGGCCGCAGCTACAGATGCAGGCACCCATGCCGTTGGGTAATTTGTCAGTAGCACAGACCTGGGAGGTATTGCGATCGCTAGAGTCGATTTCGTTTGTGCAGCCCAATTTAAATGTAATTGTGCAATCTCTGTGGGAACAACTGACCAGTCAACAGTCAGTGACCACTGTAGAGCCAGAGCGGCGTATCTTTATCCATCTAGATTACATCCTGTCGGAGGCGATGCAGGAGCAGGTGGATACACTGCAAGAACAAATCGAACAGCTATGGCGCAGTGGCGGCGGTGTTATTCAGTTTAACTATTGGCGTAGCCCGGAGGACGCTGTACCGATTACGGTTTATCCGGTGTGTTTACATTATTCTCGACGGGCTAAATATCTCAGTGCCTATGGTGATGATCCAACCGGTGTATTCGGTTGGCATAATTACCGGTTAGATCGAATTACATCATCTCGATTGACGGTGTTTGTCTGGGGTGACCCCCAGGTCCCAGAATCGCTACGGGCGATGCGGCGCATGGGCCAATTACCAACGTCAGAAAATGTGAATGCGGCTTTGGACCAGGCCTGGGGGTTTAATTTTTATTTACCTCGTCGGTTGTTAATTATGCGTTTTCCGTCTGAGTTTGCTCGGTGGTATGTTGAGCAGACTGAGCGACACTCTACTTTTCAGGCGGTTGACTATCAAGCATTGCCAGGGTTAATAAAACAGGCGATCGGGGATAGTGACGAGCAGGCAACAGTGCTGGATATTTTAGCTCGGCGCAATCCGCAGGATGCTTATTATCGGGCTTGGATACGCCTGGGGGATATTAATATTGTGATGCGGCTCCGGGATTGGCGGCCTAAAGGTGAGGTGATTGCCCCCCTGGTATTACGTCAGCGGATGCAAGCAGAGGCGGATGCTGAGTTGAGGCATTATCAGGGTTGATGGGGCTAAACTAATTTAATGTCTGGTGCTGCCATCGGCTGCGCGACTGTGGGGCTGTGTTCTGTGGCAGGCTGAATAAAGGGGATGAAAAGCTTTGTCAGAGCGAATGAGCGGCTTTTTGCTTGTCTTTGGGATCCGCGCAAGGGCTGGAAGGCTTATTAGTTCAATGTTTTGTAGGATTAAGGTAACTTGAAGAAGTGCACATTTACTGGGCTGAGAACTATAATGGGGTAGGTTCGCGCAAATGTACCTTGAAAACTAAATGCAGCCAACGTTTCAATGGGCTGCCGTCACAATCAACCACTTCCCCTCACGGGGATTGAAACAAATAGGTAACACTTTTCACCGTCAGCATTGCTATGTCACAATCAACCACTTCCCCTCACGGGGATTGAAACTCTTTATATGGGCTTCCGAAATAGTGAAAAATTTTCAGTCACAATCAACCACTTCCCCTCACGGGGATTGAAACAAGGACGCTCTCGGGCTGCTCCCCAAACGGGTCGGGTCACAATCAACCACTTCCCCTCACGGGGATTGAAACAGCGATGGACATCCTAATATCGCCTTGATCCGGGGTCACAATCAACCACTTCCCCTCACGGGGATTGAAACTTTGAATCGTGATCGCGTTACGCACCAAGGTTTGAGTCACAATCAACCACTTCCCCTCACGGGGATTGAAACGGCTGAGTGGGGTGTTGACCAGGGGGCCTTCAAAGTCACAATCAACCACTTCCCCTCACGGGGATTGAAACTCACAGACACTGGCATCTTCAAGGCGCGATTATCAAGTCACAATCAACCACTTCCCCTCACGGGGATTGAAACTAGTGCCTCAGTATTCTGGGCAACTTGCTCCGCTAGTCACAATCAACCACTTCCCCTCACGGGGATTGAAACATCTTTGAGGCCCTGGAGCCTACTGTATCTATTGAAGTCACAATCAACCACTTCCCCTCACGGGGATTGAAACAACCGAAGCAAACGGAACGCCGCAAAGCATTTTTACGTCACAATCAACCACTTCCCCTCACGGGGATTGAAACCCGGTAGACCGTGGCGGGGAGTGTAGCGTTTCCCGTCACAATCAACCACTTCCCCTCACGGGGATTGAAACGTTCAATTTATGGATCATGAGTTTGGCGGAAACTGGTCACAATCAACCACTTCCCCTCACGGGGATTGAAACAAACAGATTAACGAAGGGATTCAACCGATCATTGAGTCACAATCAACCACTTCCCCTCACGGGGATTGAAACTCAATGCTGAATCTACGCACACAGACGGGTGTGTGTCACAATCAACCACTTCCCCTCACGGGGATTGAAACACATTGTGGATATTGAGCATTACTCCCGGATAAAAGTCACAATCAACCACTTCCCCTCACGGGGATTGAAACGCCTGAAAACAGATTCAGGATCAGAGACATACGTGTCACAATCAACCACTTCCCCTCACGGGGATTGAAACTCAAAGCCTGACTTACCCTTCATCGCAAGCTCGTGTCACAATCAACCACTTCCCCTCACGGGGATTGAAACGTGGCCAGGTAGCCGGTCCAGTGCCCGGAGTGAGAGTCACAATCAACCACTTCCCCTCACGGGGATTGAAACGGCTTCAGATAGAGAAGGATCAAAAATAGTTTCCCCAGTCACAATCAACCACTTCCCCTCACGGGGATTGAAACATTATGTCGCTATATCTGAATAGTTCCAGGATTTCGTCACAATCAACCACTTCCCCTCACGGGGCTACCGTGTACACAACGGTGTATACATAAGTCAGAGAGAATGGCCAAACCCCCTGAAGATTCAGTAGTTTCAAATACCCTGCTTAGGGTTCCCCTTGGATAAGGCTATCGTGTACACACATCTCGAAAGATAATGCCCTAAAAGGTAGCCTTGGCCTTGAATTGGCCCTCATCCTAAATCCTTCTCCCTGGGGGAGAAGGACTTTGAGGTCAGGCCCCCCTTCTCCCTCAGGGAGTAAGGGGTTGGGGGATGAGGGCTCGATACTTGGAGCTACTCTTCGACTTATGTATACACGGTAGCCTTGGTAAGGGGGAGGACTGGAGCTTCACCCCTTACCAAGGGGGGATTAAGGGGAATAATGCAGAATTGTGAACTCCCTTTCGAGATGTGTGTACACCGTAGCCTCACGAGGTGAAATAGGCAAAGCGTATCTACACGCTCACTACGATATCAGAATCAGACAACCAGGCATTTCATATAAGAAGCCCCCACGAACACTACGGCTCATGGAGGCTTCGGTTTAGATATAAAGGGTTAAGTAATACAGGATTCTGTCTACTTAGATATAGGGTTCGTGCTAGGAAGTTATTCCATACAGTGCTTTGCCTGTGAATTCACTGTATGCCGAAATGGTTTACATACATCCCTTTGCCGCACAAACCTATCGTCTGCTTACACAACTATCAATTTTTCCTAGCATGTGTCAGAGATCACTGTGGGATGAGCAGATAGGATATTAACTAAAGGGTTCTCAAGTGATTGTGCACTGTTTTGCCCAGAGAATTGTAGCGTCGGGCGATTAGTCTAGTGAAGCTTTAAACACAACAGCACCCAAAACAATCAACTGAAAAGTTCTCCTAAGTTCAACAAGACTTTTTAGAGTTGTTTTAATAAGGCGACCTTACTATAAACAGGGCTCTCTAGTGCCATTAAGAAGAGATATCAGTGAGTTGTTTGGGTGCTGTCTTTGATCCGTCAATTGATTCTACTGAGATATCTATTGTCAGACCTCCTTTCGTTATGGCCATAAGCCTTTCAGCTCATGTCCTTAGGATATTCCGATAATGCTTGAATGTCTCTTCTCTGATACAAACGTTAATGTTGTTATTTGTCATTGTTTTTCTTGTAAAACAGTGAGATAACTCTATGGTGTGATAGGTGATTGGGACATTTTGATTCGATCAGCTTAGCGGGTACTTTCTTTTTGGATACCGAGATACGCAAACGCCGAATCACTCTCGACGTTTGCGTACGTTCGATGCAAGTAAGACACCTTGTCAAGGTTATGCGCTAAACATTGACGGGCTGATTACGTAGATGAGTTGCTTGCTCAATTTGGGTTAACCATTGCCGCCAACAGAGACTGGCTAAGTGCTGCAACGTTTTCCCATATTTCTGTGTATCTTGGCGCAAGGCTGCAACTGTCACATCTGTTGTCGAGCCAATCTCACAGGCATGGCCAATAAACCATTTTCCCACTGTTTGGGTGATTACTTCTGGATGAAACTGTAGGGCTAAAATCGTTTGCTTGTAGGAAAATGCTTGATTTTCATACTTAGCACTTGAGGCTAAGCGATCGCAACCATCGGGTAATGTAAAGGTATCGCCATGCCAATGTAAAACAGCGTCGGCAGTCGCGAGGGGCTGTAAGACAGACTGATGACCTGCTTCACTTAAGTTGATGGGGGACCAACCAATCTCTTTCCCTGCGCTTCCAGGGTAAACCTTGGCCCCCAGAACACGCGCTATTAGCTGGGCACCTAAACAAATGCCTAGGGTGGGCAAATCGGCCTCAAGTCGGTGCTTTAATATCCGCAGCTCATCCTTTAGAAACGGATAATCTTGCTCATCATAGGCTCCAATCGGTCCACCTAAAATAATCAGCAAATCGGGGCTAGCTGGGTCAAGGTTAGCTAAATCATCGGCCCCTGCATCTAAATACTGAAGGGAATATCGCTGATCTTCTAAGACAGGGGCAAGGCTACCTACGTCTTCAAAGGCAATATGTCGAATTGCAATGGCTGTCTTCATGGTTCCTTTTTTGAAAACTTTTACGCGTTTTGGGTGTGTGTCTATCAAGAAGCAAGGTGTTGTCCTAGTCACATAAACCTGCTTGTGCAAAGCTGTCTGCCCCTGCTACAGAATCTAGCACTCCTAATTCCTTAGCCAGTTGAATGACATCGGAATAGTCAATTCTCAGCAGATCAACGTCTGCATTTGTCGCTGTGTCTTGGATGATTGTTCTGGCATTAGGAAAATTGATTTGCTGTAGCATAGCCCCCCATACATCTAGTTCTGCATCGGCAAACCAGCGGACAGGCTTGGGCAATATCTGGCTAAAGAACATCTGTTGCTCTAGTGACAAATTAGCGTACATACACTTGGCCAACTCTAGGAAAATACTATGGTGAGCCTTCTCGTCACGTAGGTGGGTATAAACAGTCAGCTGGTTCAAAGGCTGGATCTCCTTATCATACGCAAGCAGCGACAAATAATCGCTAACAAAAACCTCTGAAACAATAGCTGTAGCCATCTGAACAAGAAGCTTTTTCCATGGTTCTGAATAGCGTTCTTTTTCTTGCGTCATCTTTCTTACCAAGGTAAAACTTGGTAATTTTAAGTGTTGTAATTGACGATGTTCACGGGTGATATTGCAAGCATGCACAACCAGTTGAATGTGATAAGCTTCATCGACTAAGGTATCGCTAGCGATCAATTGGCTTGTCTCATCATCTACCCCTGGAACTTCCCGATAGAGAATATGATTACATGCTGGGGCAATTACCTTGGATTCAATATCAATTGTTTTTTCGTTATAGGCAATCCAGCCACAGGAAAGGACTTTTTGTCTAATTTCTGAAGGTGCAGCTAAAAAATCCGGGTGATCTTTAAATGGTAGCAAATCTAAACGAAAATCTTCTCGATTTGGGTTGAAGGCCATCTCGGATGATGACTCATATGCTACTTTCTTTTTAACTTGGCTAACCTGGGACCTAAGGTGCCAATTATGGGCCATTTTCTCCAATAGCATCCGAGAGTGAGAGATATCAGCTGAAGAGTCGGGCTTGACAGTTTGTGTTTTTGAGGGTTCAATTACTGAATTCATAGCGATTCCACTGATAAGCTTACGTTTCTAGCCGAGGGATTATCTAGCCAAGGGATTAATCGGCAGGTATAATCAACTTCAAGTGTTGTTTCCACTGCACGCTGAGGTGAGTAGATATTTATTACTTGTTGTTGATAGTTATAAAAGCCAATGGGAACTGGAAAACTCAAGTGTTTTAAACTACTTTCTTGGAGAGAATATTGTGCTTGAAGCAGATACCCGTTTTAGCTATTTCAAATCAGACAAACTAGCGCCAAAATTGATATGGAATGCTTCACCGTCTATCACCAGTGCGGGTACAGATTTGACGCCCGCTGATTCGGCTTCAGCAATCCGGGATTGATCATTGCCGAGATGTACGCTCTCCA
The DNA here is from genome assembly GCF_032906605.1 of Leptothoe sp. LEGE 181152. Lineage (NCBI taxonomy): Bacteria > Bacillati > Cyanobacteriota > Cyanophyceae > Nodosilineales > Cymatolegaceae > Leptothoe > Leptothoe sp. LEGE 181152. The sequence goes on along the minus strand of NZ_JASATU010000006.1, from coordinate 202,864 downwards.
CATTGTAGCGAGACGTATCTATTGCTGTTGCCAGATTATTTTCAGCAGCAATACAAACTGAACAACCAGCATGATAAAAAGTAGCTGTCTTACTCATGATTTTTTCCTAGGTTAAGTATTGGGCGATGTGCGCCTATTGCTTAGGCTAAACGTAGGCAAACCATCTAGGAAAGGGGGCACTTTTTGGTGGGGTAGGCACTTTTTGGTTTAATTCATTGAACTATCTAGAGAAAAATTAGATAACAGATGCAAAGTAGCGCTCGAAAACTTGAAAATGTTCTTGGCTGCAAATGGTCCGTACCTGTCCTGCTTGCAGTGAGCAGTGGTGTTATTCGGCCAGGGGCTCTGGAAAAGCATATCAACGGTATTTCGAAAAAAGTCCTAGCAGAGCGTTTGCGAAAGTTAAGGGCATATGGCCTTTTAAAAAAACACTCGTTTCCTGAAGTACCACCCCGTACGGAATATTCCATAACGCCATTAGGCCAAAAGCTCATTGATGTTATCCAACAAATTCAGTCTCTCAATACAGAACTTGAGGAGGAAATTATTAAGGGTATAAGAGAGAATGATTGATGCTAGAGCTAGACAGTATGTTAACCACCTGCTCTACCAGGCTCGTGGCTAGGACTGCTTACCTAAGTAATAGACCTGGTTACCCAGAATGGATGCGGTAACCAAGCCCACACTAATGGCGACTAGTCAAATACCAACTTTGAAGCCTTTTTCTTTTGTGTCTGTCCTTGTGTAGTGCAAATTGCTACATATTGTAGTAAGTTGTAAGTTGCCTCATCAAAAATAACTCACTTGTTCTGCGATAAAAGCTATGAATTACCATGGGACATCATGGCAGTCTCGGCTCACAGCCTCAGTGGGGCCGCTGACACACACATTGAATTATCAGGGTTGCTGATGCAACTTATGGAGTGCTAAACAGTCCTCACCGCACTTGTGTTCAGTGACTAGTCAGTCAGCGTGCATGCGTTAGAGGCTTATCAGTAGAAAGTGGGCGTGATCCATGAATCAGGCCCACTTCAATTAAAAAATAAAATATGATAATGACTCAATTTGATCAGGAGCTTGCTGCTGAATTATACGCATTAACATATAGCACTGACGATTGCGCGGCTACTATAGAAGCCTCCACGAACACTAAGGCCCATGGAGGCTTCGAGTTAGATATAAAGGGTGCCTAAATAAATTTAGGTCAGTAGTACAGTATTCTGTCTACTTAGATATGGGGTTCGCTATAGGAGTTTATGCCATACAGTGCTTTGCCTGTGACTTCACTGTATGTCGAGATGGCACCTACCCATCCCTTGGCAGAATAACCCCATCGTCTGTTTACACAACCATCAAGTTTCCTTGGTTTGTGTCTGTGATCACTGTGGATGAAACTGATTGGGTATTAACTATAGGATTCAGCGCCTGTTTTGTGCCATTGCCCAGTGAGGTGTAGCGTTGGGCGATTGGTCTAGCAACGCTTTAAAACACAACAGCACCCAGAACGATCTACCTGAGGAATTCTTCTACATTTAACAAGACTTTCTAGAGTATTATTTGAAGAGCTTCTTCACTATCAATAAGACTCTCTAGCGCAAGCAAGAAGAAATATCAGTGACCTGTTTGGATGCTGGTATTGATCCTTCAAACGATTCTATTGAGATATCGATTGTTGACCTCCTTTGTTGTGGATATAAGCTTTTCAGCTCATGTATACAGCATATTCCCAGGAGAGGTTTATGTCTCTTCTGGGATATAAACGTTAATGTTGTTGTTTTTTGTTTCTGGTTAGTGAACTCGGTCTATGGTGTGATGTAGCATCAACTAGTGCTCATTTTGAGTTTATCTGTCTAGAAATAGATAACTCCGTCGCAGATTAAGAATCCACGCTCCAATCAAAATACAAATGACGAGTCAAGGGCAGCTCCGTTGCCTAAATGGTGAAATGCCACTGGCAAACCAAAGGATTTTCGGCCCTGGTCGTGTCATGTAGCGCTCAGTCAGATAGCCCAGTTTAAGGCGTGAATGCAGGTGGGGAGCGTAATGTAGGCCAAGGATAGTAGTGATTTTGACCCGCCGCAGTCCCTTACCCATCCAAGGTGCTGTCCCATGGCCTATAATTGACCCAGAGATTAAAGATCGGTTGGTAGCTTTTGTTTTTAGTATTAACGAGTTTTATCGTTTTTCCATTGACATTTCCCTTCTCGAAACTTCCCTCTACATATCCCCTAAGTTTTGGAGAAAATCCATGTCAATCTATGTAGGCAATCTGTCCTATGACGTTACAGATGCTGATCTAACGACTGCATTTGCAGCCTATGGAACAGTCAAGAGTGTTCATCTGCCCACTGATCGTGAAACCGGTCGCATGCGCGGCTTCGGTTTTGTCGAGATGAGTACAGATTCTGAAGAAGAAGCTGCCATCGAAGCACTAGATGGTGCAGAGTGGATGGGGCGTGATCTAAAGGTTAATAAAGCTAAGCCCCGTGAAAATCGCGGTGGCGGTCGCAAAAGTTGGTAAAAACTTTTCCCATGGCCATTGCCTATGGCTATTGAATATATGACGTCCAGTCATTCGTAGCTGTTTGGTTGTAAAGGTTAGCTCTAACTAAAAGGGTTCAGGTAGAAGTACCTGAACCCTTTTATGTATCAGTTGTACGGGATGCACTCAGCACCCAATCTTGGTTAACCCTGACTAGCCCCCTGCTCCATCAGCGGACAATGGACTTATTACGCGCATCAAGGCAAAAACTTTCTGGAGGTTATCGATAGCCTTAGTATGAGCCTCCCATCCCCCCATCCCCCTTTGATCCTGGGCAAACCTAAGCCACAACGTACTAATCGAGCAGCTTGCCTATACTTCCATATAAGAAGCCCCCACGAACACTAAGGTTCATGGAGGCTTCGGGTTAGATATAAAGGGTTAAGTAGTACAGTGTTCTGTCTACTTAGATATAGGGTTCGCTATAGGACGTTACTCCATAGTTTGCTTTGCCTGTGAGTTCACTATATGCCGAGATGTAGCATATGCCCTCCTTTGCAGGATACCCCCACCGTCTCCTTATATAACTATCAATTTTTTCTGATTGGTGTCTTAGATCACTGTGGCACGATCAGATGAGGTGTTCACTAAAGGATTCCAGGGATATTTGTTGCTACTGTCCGACGACTGAGGCTATCGGATGATTCTCTAGTAAAGATTTAAAGTGCTACAGCACCCATAACAATCAACTGAAGAGTTCTCCTAAATCTAACAAGACTTTTTAGAGTTGTTTTATAACAGGTGAGCCTACTATAAACAGAGCTCTCTAGTACCAGTAAGAAGAGAATCAGTGAGTTGTTTGGGTGCTGTCTGTGATCCGTCAAACGATTCTGTTGAGATATCTATTATTAGACCTCCTTTCGTTATGACTAGGGCTTCTCAACCCATGTCCTTAGAATATTCCGGCGATGTTTGAAAATCTCTTCTCTGATACAAACGTTAACGTTGTTTTTGTCACTGTTATTCTTGTCAATCAGTGAGATAACTCTATGGAGGCGTTATGTTCAAGTTGGGGATAATAAAAAGCCCCTACCGATAGGGCAGGGACTTAAAGTGTACGTATTTAGAAGAGAGGCAATGCCTGAGTGCGGGTGTCTAATGCCTTAGACGTCATACACGCGAGCTTCAGCAGCGCCAGGATTCTCGGCACAGTAGCGAACAAAGGCTATGGTGGGATTGACCTTTTGGTGACCCGCTTTCGCCGTTTGCAGTTCTTCGACGGTTTCCCAGGCAAGAGCTACCTCAATGCTCTCGGGGCCTTGCATCTCAGTGAGGCGACGGGCATGTTCGAGTGCGGCTTGGAGTTGTGTTTCAAATGCTGATTTTGATGATGGTGCCTTTAGTGGTGTAGAAGCTGTTGTGGGTGTAATAGTGGTGTTAGCCATGGTAAGAACTACGTTTTAAGAACTACGTTGGTGATGGACTGTTGGTAGCTCGCACACTGCCTGTCATTTTAGCGACTGTAAATCCACCCACATATAAGTTTCATCTCTAATTGGCTAACTTTCTTTACCTACTAACTTTCGTTACCGATCTCAGGGGATCACAATCCCTTTAATCCACTATCCGTCAACAAGTTTAGGATTTTCTCATCACCTTAGATCGGCCAGGGTCGTAAAATACTAAAACTTGAGCGTTAAATCTGGAGGAGAGGGTGTGTCTGACTCGCGGGCAATTGAACGTTCCGCCGACTGGTCGTGGCCATGGTGGCCGCTGGTGCCGTTATATCCCTATGGTCAGCGACGCACACTGCGCCGTGAGGTAATCGCTAACCAGGTTTGGACCTTTGACCAAATGCAGGGCATCTTGTATGTGGTGGTGCCCATTCGCATGACGGTGATCCGGCTGGCTGCCGGAGGTTTGCTAGTCTATGCGCCCGTTGCTCCTACCCCCGAATGTATTCGTCTGGTCCATGAGCTTGTGGCTGAGCATGGCGATGTAAAGTACATTATTTTGCCCACCGTCACTGGGTTAGAGCACAAGGTATTTGTAGGACCCTTTGCCCGCAAGTTTCCTTCAGCTCAGGTATATGTTGCGAAACATCAGTGGAGCTTTCCGCTGAATTTACCCCTCAGCTGGCTAGGCTTTCCCATGGGCCGTACCCATTGGCTACCTGAGAGTCCTGCTGATGCTCCCTTTGGTGATGAGTTCGATTACCGTGTGCTCGGTCCCGTCAATTTAGGGATTGGTCCCTTTTCAGAAGTAGCCCTGCTGCATCGGGCGTCTAAAACATTGCTAGTGACTGATTCGGTGGTTTCAATTCCAGCGGAACCGCCAGCAATTGTGCAGCTAGATAGCTATCCGCTGCTGTTTCATGCCAAGGATAGTGCTGCTGATCACCTGGCAGATACGGCTGAAAATCGCCGCAAGGGTTGGCAACGTATTGTTTTGTTTGCCTTCTACTTTCGCCCCGATGCGCTTAAAGATCCTCAATGGTGGCGGGTTTTACGGGCGGCTAAAACGGCATCTGATCGGTCTAAGCGGGCTTATTTTGGTTTATATCCCTTTGATTGGCACCCCCACTGGCAGCGATCATTTGAACGCCTGCGGGGGAATGGCAGATTGATGGTTGCGCCGGTTTTGCAGTCTTTGATTTTTAACCGGTGTGCAAAAGCGGTTTTAACTTGGGCTGATGAAGTCTCCCAGCTGTCGTTTGAGCAGATAATTCCTTGCCATTTGAATGCACTGATTAAGGCGGATGGGCACACATTCCGCCAGGCATTCTCATTTTTGGAGGCAGAGAACCGGGCTGGACGAGGGGGTGATTTGCCAGAAGCAGATTTTGATTTGTTGAATCGTATCAGCCAGCAGCTAGAACGTATCCGCATTATGCCTCCGCCTGGGCCGTAGCCCCCGGTTTCTGGCGGAAAATCAGGGCGGTATAGATTTGAAACGCGGTATCCCAGTCGCTAGGCTTACGCCGCTGTAGATCCAGATAAACTGGCATATAGGGCAGTAAGGGCACCACTTCTAAAGCGCCCTGGCCAAAGTTGCTAAAGTCTTCCCACACCGGGCATTCAGTTGTACTGGTGATTTGCTGCATGAGGCCATTCCAACGAATGCGGGTGGATGTGAGATTCGTTTGGTCAGGCACTAGGGCAACGCTATTGCGGAATTCGTAGGTGCGATCGCAAATCCGCAAAATACTCTTCCGCCCATGTACATGCAAATCCATCACCTGGACATAGTCCTGAACCTGCACTTTGTCCTTGGTTTTACCCCAAGGTCCCTTTTCCGTAACGCGCTCAAAGACTGGCAGCTGAGCCCGAATAATTTGAGTGACCTCAGACCAGTCAAACTGCATTGAGCCCATCTGACCAGTTGGACTCTGGCATACAATCACTGGTTCCGGTGCGATCTCGCGAAAATGCTTAATCTGAAACACCTGCACAGTTTTTAGATCGTCAATGGTTGACCATAACGTTGGCACACCTACCGCCTGCAACGCCTCACCGTAATATTGCATTTCTCCAATGGGGCCGCTGCGCTGCAATCGCATGCCCCGCTTAGGTAGCTGCAGTCTTGCCATATACGGGTCAATGCGTAAAACGTCGGCGAGTCCCATGGCCGCTTGCTTAGCATCCTGCGGTGGTGTAATCACCAGTACCCCTGGCTCATCACTGCCCAGCACCGCCTTTGCTTCATTGAGAGCTGCTTGACGGCTAGCCTCCCGTGCTTGCTGCACACGCTTTAATCCGGCACGAGCCTGTCCCATGAGCTTAGGATTATTCACCCGTTTGAGAAAGGTGAGATAGGTTTTCTCCGCCGCATCCCACTGTAGTGTGCCTTCGTGCAATCGCCCGATCGATAGCAACATAAACGGATCTTTAGGAGCCGCCTTACGCCACTGCTTAAGCAATTGACTGGCACGACGATAATCCTGGGCTTCAAGGGCTGTAGTGACAAGTTGATGCATAGGTTGGCGGTTGCGACGGCAAATGAGCCAAAAATCTTTCCCATTGTAATCATGGAAATCGGTAGGAGCATCCCCCTGAGGAGTGCCTGGTTCAGGATAATGGCTTGTGAATGCCACCAATGATGCAGAAACCTTGTCTAAAATAAGGCAAGGTACATCGGCATTCCCCATGCGCAAATTCCCGTTTCTGACTCAGCTGTTAACGACCAGCCTCATGGGTATTGCCATTGGTTTGGTGGTGGGCTGGAGAAAACAGGCATATACAGAGAATGCCCCATCGGTTGCGCAGGCAGTCGTTGTGCCCATGGAATTTTTGGTGTTAGCTGGGGGTGGGGCTGCTTACTACAACGAAATTGCCCTGGAGAAAAACGTACGTTACTTTCAACGCACTCTCAATACCCTCAAAATTGACATCAGCAGTGTTCGCCAATATTTTGCTAACGGCAATGATGGTCAGCCCACCGTTCGCTACATCAACCTTGTCGGGCAAGAGCAGTTTAAGCCTCCAGAAATTGACAGTCTGGATGGTGCTGCCACCGTTGATAATGCTCAAAAATGGTTTGACGATTTAGCCAATAAGTCTTCACCATGCCCAGCATTTTTCTATTTCACTGGCCATGGTGCTTATAACAGCGAGAATCCCGATAACAATGCGATGATTCTCTGGGAAGAGAAATTGGTTTCAGTGCAACAACTGGGCGGTTGGCTCGATCAGCTATCATCCGATCAACCCTTTGTGGCAATGATGGCCCAGTGTTTTTCAGGATCCTTTGCTAATCTCATTTATGAACAGGGTAATCCTGAAAATCCTGTTGCTTTACAAACTCGCTGTGGTTTCTTTGCCACCGTCGCTGAGCGGCCATCGGTGGGCTGCACGCCCGCAGTGAATGAGGCCGATTATCGTGATTACAGCTCTAGCTTTTTTGCTGGATTAAGCGGTGTTGACCGTGTAGGCCAGCCAGTGGCATCGGCTGACTATAATATCGACGGAACAGTCTCCTATGCTGAAGCCCACGCCTTTGCAAAAGTGGATGAAGAGACCACTGACTGGCCCGTGTCTACCTTAGAAGTGTGGTTGCAAAAACAAGCCAGCAAAGACAAGATTGCTGAGGTTTTGGCCCGGCCTATGGATGACATTCTGAACCAGGCTGAACCCCATCGCCAGCATGTAATTCGTGCGCTGAGTGAGAAGCTTTCTCTGGATCTAAAACAGTCCTATTCTAGTCAAATGCCCCCGATTGATTTTGAATCTGTTACCGGTGCCTACTGGGTGCGTTTAGGCATGGAACTGGTCAACATCTCAATGATGCAACAGATTCAGCAGGGCGATCAAGATGACTTAAAACTAGTGTTAGAACAAATTACGAACTGTGAAAACAGCAGTATTGCCACACCACAGTCGTAGGGGCGCTGGGGCTTATCCGTTTGAAGTATTTGTCTGGCAAATAGTCCAGATATCTTTTTATAAGAAAATATTATCAATTGATTTTAAGATTGACATTTTACAAATCATGATAAACCGCTAATCATAGGAATTAACCTATCAACCATTCCAGCAGATAGCTCCTGTGGTTAAGCTGACTGGTTGGTACTCATCCTTTCAAGAATCTGGGCGTTTACGCGACAGTTCGCAGTACTGATCCAACGGTTCCCGGCAATCTGTCGTTATATCTGGGATTAAGACTGCTTCGCTCGCCTGACCATTTACCTTCTAACTATTATGGAATCCTTATCGGCATCAAAGTCCCCTCGCTGGAGCAGCTGGTTCAGTGGCACCCACGTTGTACGCTTCTTAGAGCTGATACAAGACTTGATTGTGATTTCTCTCTGCATTGGTTTGTTTAGCTTTATGGTGATGCAGCTACGAGAGATGTTTTTGTCACTGTTACCCCCTTTGAATTTCCCTCAGGTCACCGCCGATATATTGTTCCTGTTGATCCTGGTAGAACTGTTTCGGTTGTTGATTATCTACTTGAAAGAGCACCGTGTTTCTATTGGTGTGGCGGTGGAAGTCTCGATTGTGTCAGTGTTGCGGGAAATCATTGTGCGGGGCATTTTGGAAACCCCGTGGGTGCAGGTCATGGCTGCCTGTTCTTTTCTGCTCGTGTTGGGGACTTTATTGGTGGTCCGTGCCTGGATTCCGCCCACATTTGATGGCATTGACCCTGAGCAGCAGGTGTCTCGTCGTCATCGGATACGCTTTGCCAAAAAATTAGCTGAAATGGAAAACAAACTGGATGCTGAATTACGACAGTCTTAACTGGGCAGATGCGAGAGATTGGCAGCTCAATCTTGTCGAGAGCTGCCTGGATTCGACAACAAGCACTGATCTAGTTCGCGACGATGTTTAGTGTTTTTAGACATTTATCAACAACACTGCTCCAGCTTGATGGATATGGGTACTAATGCTCGGAGCAGCCATAACCAAATCGGCGGCTTAGTTGTGCTTGATTGCCAACTGGCCGCCATACTCAGTGGGGATTTGACTTTCAGCAGCTATTCCCTTGATCTCGCTATAGAGTTTGATGTATTCCAGGGCAGAGTTTTCCCAACTAAAGTTTTCTGCCATGGCCCGCTGCTGTAGTTTTTTCCAGAACGGCTTGTACTGGAAGCCTTCCCAGGCACGGACCATACAGGTAAACAAATCTAACGGCTCATAGCGGTCAAAACAGTAGCCGGTACCAGTGCCAGTGACGGGGTCGTGATGGCTAACGGTATCCACAAGGCCACCTGTACGCCGCACAATCGGTACACAGCCATAGCGCATCGCAATCATTTGACTGATGCCGCAGGGCTCAAATTTTGATGGCATTAGGAAGGCATCAGCGCCAGAATAGATTTTTTGGGCTAGCTGGCTACTGTACATCAAATAAACTGAGACGCGACCGGGGAAACGGTTGGATAATTCCCAAAGCTGTGTTTCGTAATGGCGGTTTCCAGAGCCCAAAAGTACGAGCTGTGCATCGGTATAGGCCAAAAATCGATCCATCGTCTGCAAAATTAGGTCGATACCCTTTTGCTCGACTAACCGGCTAACCAGACCAATGAGAAAACGCCCGTCGTTAACTTCTAAGCCCATTTCTTTCTGGAGGGCTTCTTTGTTGAGCGCGCGTTTTTCTAAGGTTTCTGCTGTATAGGTCTGGGTAATTTGCGCATCGGTTTCAGGGTTGAACTCATCGAGGTCAATACCGTTGACGATGCCGCTCAGTTTCTCACTGACATAGGACAGCAGTCCTTCTAGTTTCTCGCCGTATTCTTTGGTTTGGATTTGTTGAGCATAGGTGGGAGAAACGGCATTCACCCGGTCGGCATATAGTAGGGCGGCTGCCATGGTGCTGTCACCCTTCATGTACCAGGGACACCAGGTGATTTTGTCGAGTTTCCAGCGCCAGGGGCCTTGATAAGCCAGATTGTGAATGGTAAATACAGTGGAAATTTCAGGGGATTGATGCATCCAGACTGGAATCATGCCCGTGTGCCAGTCATGGCAGTGAATGATATCGGGTTTCCAATGGTTCCAGCAAAATTCGGCAGCACCGTTAGCAAAGAAGGTAAAGCGCCAATCTTCGTCTGGAGTGCCGTAAATTTCATTGCCATCAAAGGCAGGATGACCAAATAGGTATAGCGGGACCTCTGATTTTGGCAGTGTGGTTTCGTACACTGCAAAGGCATTGAACATGGCATACCCCCACCAGGTGGGCTCGTCGGGGATCCCTACCTTGTCTCCCATAAAGCCGTAATAGGGCATAAATATGCGCACGTCGTGCCCCATGGCGCGCAGTGTTTTGGGTAATGTGCCGACCACATCTCCCATGCCACCGACCTTTGCTAAAGGTGCGGCCTCTGCTGCCACAAATAAAATTCGCATCGCGTTCCTATTGCCCCGATGAAAAACCCATCTTCCACGGGATCAAGTCTAGAGGGGGATTGGATTTGTGCATAGTGTTTAAGCCTACGGAAGGGCAAGTAAACCAAACAATTCTTAGGGGCGTTGCAGGCAACGCCCCTAAGAATGTAGACCGCTCGACTATGGACGAATGCGCAATTAACGGTTTTCAGCGTTGATCGTATCCAAAATTGCTTGGGCACCGGCATCTCTAGCTCGCTTAGCCAAAGTAGTTCCCATTTCATCCGCTGTCGTCACAGGACCTGAGATTTCATCCTTCACCACTGTCTGACCATCCAGGCTAGCGACGATACCGGTCAGTGTGAGAGTATCTCCCTCAATCACGGTGTTCACACCAATGGGGACCTGACAGCCACCTTCTAGCTCCCGCAGGAATGCGCGCTCTGCGTAGCAACGCTGGGCAGTGGGTAAATGCTCCAGTGTTTTAATAACCGCCAGAATATCGTCGTCACCGCTGCGGCACTCGATACCCAGGGCACCCTGGCCCACAGCATGCAGAGAAACATCGGCAGGAACCACTTGCTGAATGCGATCAGCCATGTCCAGACGCTTTAAGCCCGCGACAGCCAAGATAATGGCATCGTACTGGCCTTCATCGAGTTTACGTAGACGGGTATTTAAGTTGCCGCGAATATCTTTAAATTGGAAAGACGGGTAGTGATGACGCAACTGGGCGAGACGACGTAAGGAAGACGTCCCAATGACAGCGCCTTCAGGTAGCTGATCCAGGTTTTTACCCGCATGCTTCTCGTGGGCAACCATGGCATCGGCGGGGTTTTCTCGCTCGGTCACGCAGCCTAGCATTAGTCCTTCGGGTAGGCGAGTGGGTAAGTCTTTCAGAGAATGAACGGCACAATCAACGGTGCCGTTGAGCATGTCGTCCTCAAGTTCTTGGGTAAAGAGGCCCTTGTCGCCAATTTTAGAAAGGGAGACATCGAGAATTTTGTCCCCTTGGGTTTCCATAGTTTTAACTTCGAAGTTAATCTCAGGAAAGCGTTTTTGTAGCTCACCCTGCACCCAGTGGGTTTGCACTAGGGCAAGCTGACTTTTACGAGAACCAATCCGAATAGTGCGGGTTGCTACATTTGGGGACATAGTTAACAGATTTGTTTTATGGTTAGACAGCCAGCAAAGGCCTGCTGACAAAAGATTTACACAAGATCTTAAGGTTACAGCACGGACGACCGCTCACGGTTGCAAAGCAGCGTAAGTACAAAGTTCTGTAAATGAGTGTTTATTTTAGTTTACGAAAGCGGCATTGGTTTCGATGCTTGGGCCAGCGACTAGCGGGTAGTTTAGCTGTCCTTACATTAATGTCGTTGCCAGCCTATGGTCAGCGTTTAGACCCGGTGCTGCTGGATGCATTTCTGAGTGATCCGTTGGAGGAGGAACCACGGGATCCATTGCTACCGACGGCGGTGGTGGATCGTCCCCTGAGTCCTCTAGAACTTTACGCTCTGGAACTGGCGCTATTTCAACTGGATGCTGAAGCGCGGGCACTGCTGCTGGCGGAACAGCCTGATGAAGCGTTTGAACTCTGGATGCGTGAGTTGCAACTACGTCGTGTATTTGGCCTTGAAGCAGAATTGGAAGCGTTGAGCCGTATTGGTCAGCAGGCTTGGAATTCGCAGCGATCGCAAGAGGTCCGTTTAATGTCGGTGCGGCTGGAGCGGATTTGGGAAGCAGAAAAGGAATCGGCCACCTTAGAACGGGTGGAAACCATTGCGACGATTGCTCAGACGTTGCGGATGCGGGACACGTCCACGGAGATTTATCAGCAACTGATCGACATGACCGCTGCGGATACGCTGACTCAGCAGGGGTGGGTGGTGGTGCTGGCGGCCCACTATTTACAGTGGTTTGATTTTGATAATGCGGCTCAGCTATATACCCAGTTAATTGACAGGGCTGACATCCAAGGCAACACCCTGGAGCATACGCAATATTTAAAGGAGCTGATTTATAGCTATCAGCAAGCCAAAGACTATGCCCAAGCACTGCCGGTGCAAACCGAGTTGCTAAGACTGTATAGAGCGACGGCTCAAAATGATCGCGAACCCCCCCTAGAAATTGATATGGCTCGTAATTTTCGAGCCATTGGGGTTTATCCCCAGGCGCTGCAATATTACAACCTGGCCTACGTGACGGCCCAGAGCCTACAGCTGTATGGTCATGTGAGTACTGTGCTGAAAGACTTGGGCGATTTGTATGCCGAGCAAGGCCTGACCAATGAAGCGCTCACCATGTATAACCTGCTGGTCAGGGCTGAGCAGCAAGCGTATAACCAGCACGGCATTTTAGAGGCCTATGACCGCCTGGGGCAGCTATACCTGAGCATTGATGATCGCGACAATGCTTTGGTTGCTTTTCGTGCAGGGCTGGCGTTTTCGGAGTCCCTTCAATACCGTGAAGCCTACTTTAGAGGTGAGGTGGCCAAGCTCAGTTTAGACCGTACCCCAGAGGACACTGCTGAGGCTGAAGAGACTGAGCCCACCCTGGGGGACTCTTTAAGGGAGGAACTCAAGGATAATCCTCCCTTTGATGTTGCTCCGGTGGAAATTGAGCCCCCCGACGATGGCGAGCTCAGTGAAGAAGATCTCACGGAGGATGCAATCCCTGAGGAACTACCTGAGGTGGAAGTGATCACCGACGAAACCATTGATATTACACCCGAGGAGCCTACACCTGAGGCTCCACCAGCACCAGGGTCAGATAATTAAATCAGCAGTTTTAAGCCAATTGCCCCCAGTAGCACGAGGACAATCTGCCGAAAGTTAGCGGCATCAATATATTTAGATAGCCAAATCCCGAGGCCTAAACCTGCGACAAAGAACGGTGCTGCATATTCTACCTGGGTGAGTAGGGCGGCGCTGAAATCGCCTTGCCAGATGTGGGTTGCGATCGCAACCAACGACAGCACACAAAACACCCCCGGTAAGTTGCCCTTAAACTGCTCAGGGCTCCACTGATTGCAGTTGCCATAGATCACAATCGGCGGCCCACCAATATTAAAGGCCCCTGTCAAGACGCCCGAGGCTGCACCAAAGGCATAGGCCCAGGGGCGTCCGGTCAGTTCTGGTAGCGATAGCTGTAGCCATGAGTAACCAACATAGGCCAAAACCAGAACACCGAGCGCCTGTAGCGCCAAATGCTCTGGGACATAATGCAGGCCCATAACGCCCACTGGAATTGTCACCAGGGCAGCCACCGATAAATGTATGATCCGGGACCATTCAAAATTCTCCCGGTAGTACCACCAGAGGACGACGTTGCCAATCAGCCCCACGGCGATCACTAAAGTCACCGCCAGCTGTAGGTCCATAAAAAATGGCAGCAATGAGACTGCTACCAGGGCAAACCCAAACCCTGTCAGGCTCTGCACTAGAGACGCCAGCCCCACAATTAAACCAATCCAGAGACTGTCAGCCATACTCGCATTGAGGATGTCCATAGGGTCCCGCCATGATTACGTACTTCTAAATCTTACTGATTATTAAGAAAAATGTTGTGATGTAAATCTTAGCTTTTCAGCCTAATGTGCTAGCTACTGATGTAATTTACGAGTTTAAGTGCTAAATGGTTGAATATACAACTAGTGAAGTGTGACTTAACCATGGCGGCAACCTACGGTACCCCTAAAGAAATTGCTCGTCAGATGACCAATCACTGTATTGCCATGCGATTACGACAAATCAATCGTATGGTTACGCGTCTCTATGACGAGGCTTTGCGCCCCTTAGGCTTAACCGTTAATCAGCTCAACATCTTAGCCACAATTATTAGTCGGGGGCCAATTGCCCCTGGCCAGCTAGGGCAAATGCTCGGCATGGAAAAGTCCACCATTAGCCGCACCATTGACCGCATGCAGAAACATGGTTGGATTGAGATTGGGCCTGGCAAAGACAAACGGAGTCAGTTCCTCAAGGCCACGCCCCAAGGTCGGCGACTGTTACTCACAGCAGTTCCGATATGGCATGAGCTTCAGGCCAATGTGCTAGACTCCACCGCTGAAAATGCAGGAGTACTGGCTGCATTTGGCCTTACAGCACCTAAAACTGAGAAAAACCAACAAGAAGATCCAGATGACTTCTACAGCGATGAATTTGCTACGGATTTCTATTCTTAATACTGTAGGGGCGTTCCATGGAACGCCCCTACAGTAGGTTATTCATTCGCTAGCGCCATCGCCTTCTGCTGCATTGTTTTAAAGATGTTGTAGAACCCATTGGCTCGCGATGGCGTGAGGCTCACATCCAGTTGGGTCTCTTTTATAAAGTCGGGTTCCAACTGCACGATGTCGCGAGGTGGTATTCCCTTGAGACCCTCAATCAATAAGGCGACCAGACCCTTCGTAATTTGTGCATCTGAATCACCTTGAAAACAAACATTGCCCTCTTCATCTGCATTGGCAAGGATGTAAACCTGTGAGACGCAGCCTTTTACCTTATTTTCAGGTGTCTTAGCATCTTCAGGAAAACCCTCTAGACGTTTGGCGTACCACAACAACTGCTCGTAGCGACGTCGCGGGTCTTGAATCCGTTGAAAACGTTTGACAATTTTGTCTAAGGCGGGAGGACGAGCGGAATTAACGGACATCTGCAAAATGCGATTTTTTTGCCATTACGAATGTCTCTAGTGTAAACCGCTCAAGTCTCTATCAAGGCTTTATTGCTCAATAAGGTAGGATTATTAGCCGCCATTTGCCTGTCAATCACCGTTTTCCTTGTTAATCATGAAACGATTGGCAACAGTCTCAGGCTGTAGCGCTGACAAAATCACATGGTCTGAGTCGGTGACGATCACGGCCCGTGTACGCCTGCCGTAGGTGGCGTCAACCAGTTGTCCTGTGTCGCGGGCATCGCCAATCAATCGTTTGATCGGTGCAGATTCGGGGCTAACGATGGCAACTACCCGATTGGCAGATACGATATTGCCAAAGCCAATGTTGATAAGCTTAATATCCATAAGTTCAAAAGCAAGCATCTAGAGCACAAAATTGCAAAAGCAGCAACAGCTACCATGCTTAATAATGCGCTCGTTTAAGTGCGTAAATGACTAAATCCTAGTACCGAAATGTTAACTAAAAAAATAGGAATTAAACATGAGAAAAATGAGGCCTAATGATTGAGAATGACGAATTCTTCATGGATTTACTGACCTCCAGTGTGCTCGCTTCTTAAGGAGCTTGAATAAAAAACGGGTAAATCTTTCAAAAATATCCAAATTTGCTGATAACAGAGGATAAAGAGTGCAACCGGTTGATATAACAACCCTTAGAGCCATTTGTAGTGAATTGTCTTCCGAATGGTTGCCTGCTCGCTGTGAACAAGTTGTGCAACGAGATCGTAATACTGTTTGTCTTGGACTGCGGACATTTAATCGACGTGGATGGCTGACAATTTCTTGGCATCCTCAGGCGGCGCGTATCCACATTGGGATGGCTCCTCCAAAACGGCCTGACACCTTTACCTTTAGTCAGCAACTGAAACATCAGTTCAGTGGACTTGCCTTAACGAAGATTAATTTTCTTGCCCCTTGGGAGCGTGCTGTTGATCTGCAATTCGCTCGGCGTCCTGATGAGCCTGCAGAATGGCATCTCTATGTGGAAATTATGGGTAAGTACAGCAATGTTTTGTTGACCAATGCCCATCAGGAAATTGTGACCGCTGCACACCAGGTGAATGAGCAGCAATCAAGTGTTCGCACTATCCGCACAGGGGGGCGATACAAGCCACCGCCGGCCATTGTGGGGACGTTGCCCCGTTTAGACGAGCCATGCACTGACTGGCAAGAACGGATTGGCCTGGTGCCTGGCAAGCTCAGCAAAATGATGGTGAAAAGCTATAGCGGTCTAAGTACAGCGTTAGCAAAACAACTAAGCCGAGCAGCTGGTCTAGACCCAAATCAAACCACCGATAGTTTGACAACTGATGATTGGCAGCAACTCTATTTGCAATGGCAACGCTGGCTTCAATGTCTAGGGAAAAATGACTTTCAACCAGCCCATGCCGATCAGGGGTACACGGTGTTGGGCTGGACGCAATCATCACCAGGGTTTTCTGGTTCTATCCAACAGCTGTTAGATGATTACTACACGACGCAGCTCAACCAGCAGACATTTACGCAGGTCCATCACCAACTCACTCAAAAGATAAAAGGTCTGACGAAAAAACTGCGGCAGAAAGCGGTTAATTTCCATCAGCGGCTAGATGATTCTGACCAGGCCGAGGGCCATCGTGTGCAGGCAGATCTGCTGATGGCTTATCTGCATGAGTGGCGACCGGGCATGACATCAATCCAACTTCAGGATTTTGACTCGGGCAAACCCGTTATTCTGGCACTAAACCCCGAAAAAACTGCGGTGCAAAATGCCCAAGCATTATATAAGCGACATCAAAAATTAAAGCGCACCCGTCA
Source organism: Leptothoe sp. LEGE 181152 (assembly GCF_032906605.1). Lineage (NCBI taxonomy): Bacteria > Bacillati > Cyanobacteriota > Cyanophyceae > Nodosilineales > Cymatolegaceae > Leptothoe > Leptothoe sp. LEGE 181152. The sequence continues at coordinate 186,082 of NZ_JASATU010000006.1, read as the reverse complement.
GGCCGTCATGCCTTTGCTCGCAGAGGTAGAAACGGAGCTGCATTATCTTGAACAGGTAGAAGCCGCCCTCAGTCAAACCCCTCGATACACCATGACTGACGATCTCGCCGCCCTTGAAGAAATTCGAGATGAGTTGGTGCAACAGGACTATATAGCCGATCCGCACCAACGCCAATGGAAACAACAGGGACGGGGACGGGAAGAGAAACTGCCCAATTTCTATAGATGCCAAACTCCTAGCGGGACTGAAATATGGGTGGGACGCAACAATAACCAAAATGAGGCTTTGTCATTTAAAGCGGCCAATGACTATGATCTATGGCTACATACTCAAGAGATTCCGGGTAGCCATGTGTTGCTGCGTTTAGAGCCTGGTGCTGAAGCCAGTGATGAAGACCTGGGCATGGCAGCCAATATTGCGGCCTGGTTTAGTCGAGCCCGTCAGTCGGAGCAGGTGCCGGTGGTTTACACCAAACCCAAACATGTTTATAAACCTAAAGGCGCTCGCCCAGGCATGGTGATTTATAAGCATGAACACGTGCTTTGGGGCCAGCCGCAAAAGGCAAAAGCGTATTTGGAAAAGCAGGGAGATGAGTGATGAGTTTTGACCCACCGTCCCAACGTCTGCACCCTCTCAGTGTGGCTCCCATGATGGACCGCACGGATCGTCATTTTCGCTATTTCATGCGGCAGATTACGCAAAAAACGCTGCTATATACCGAGATGATTACGGCTCAGGCGATTCTCCATGGCGATCGCACCAAGCTTCTGGGGTTCGATCCCCTCGAAAAACCCCTTGCTTTGCAGATTGGGGGCGATGACCCTCAGCTTTTGGCCAAGTGTGCGCAGATTGCTGAAGATCTGGGGTATGACGAGGTCAACCTGAATGTGGGCTGCCCTAGCAATCGGGTGCAAAGTGGTAACTTTGGGGCCTGTTTAATGTCGCAGCCAGAGTTGGTGGCGGATTGTGTCGCGGCGATGCAGGCTGTGGTCGATATTCCGGTGACGGTGAAGCACCGCATTGGCATTGATGATTGCGATCGCTACGAAGACATGGTCAGATTTGTGACCACCGTAATGGCAGCAGGCTGTCATCGCTTTACCGTCCATGCCCGTAAAGCATGGCTCCAGGGACTGAGCCCCAAAGACAACCGCACGATTCCCCCCCTACGCTATGACGATGTTTACCGTCTTAAGCAAGAGCATCCCGAATTGTGGATTGAAATCAATGGCGGTATCAAAACCCTAGAAGAGGCTGACACCCATCTACAGCAAGTGGATGCTGTGATGATTGGTCGCGCTGCCTACGATACCCCTTACCTATTTGCCGTTGCCGATCGAGATATTTATGCAGCCAATGCTCCCTTGACTCGCCATCAAATAGTGACTGCCATGCTGCCCTATATTGCTCGCTGGACTGAACAGGGCACAAAGCTACATTCCATTACCCGCCATATGCTACAGCTCTTCCATGGTCAGCCAGGCAGTCGGGCTTGGAAACGACACTTAACTGACCATAGCTGTCGTGCTGGTGCAGGTGTGGATGTGGTCAAAGAAGCCGCTGCGCAAGTTGTAGAGGCAATGAGTAAAAATACCTATAACACCATGCTTTTGTCAACGTAAATGTCCTAGATATAGACAAAAACAAATACCTTGGTGACAAAAATTTTAGCTCTTAATAAAACTTAAAAAAGTATTACGATTTGATACAAAATGGGGGCATAAATTAGTTCACCCCTTAGATGTCACGAGTAAAGATTACGGTTTATGGACGGGTGCAAGGTGTGGGCTTTCGTTATCACACACGCCAAAAAGCACAAGAATTAAAGTTGACAGGCTATGTCACCAATAAGCCTGACCATACGGTAGAAATTGTGGCGGATGGTTCTGATGAGCAATTAAATGCCTTGATTGAATGGGCAAAAAAAGGGCCTGAACGAGCTAGCGTCAGGCAGCTTGAAGTGGAAGAATGTTTGCCCATCAATCGTTTTGATGAATTTGTTATCGAGTCTTGATAGGAAGTGCTCGGTAACGTCTTGACTGCTTCTTAGCGGTTACAGCAGCGTGAATACCATGACTAGGCCGATGGTTGCCATGAAGGTCAGGATAAAAATGTCACGTCTCAAGGTGCCACTGCTAGTTCTGTGAAAGTGACTGCGATCGCTGAGAGTGGCTGCAGCAGCAATGCCACCATCAGGATATCCAAGGGCATAGCCATTCGGATTCTGGGTTGGAAACACCGGTATGGTGGTCGGGTAGCTAACATAGGCAGGCTGTTGAGGGGCCAGTTTGGACTCCTCTAACGGCACAAACATGGATTCTCGGATAACCAGGTCAATTTCGTAACTGTTCCAGCCTTTCTCCCGCAGGACTGAGGCCGCCGCATCGGGACCACGATTTAAAAAATCCAGATCCGATTGACTCGATTCAGCATGCTCAGAACGCAAAGAGTTAATCGGTGGCCCAAACACCTGTTGTAGCTCGTCCAGTTCCCTGGATTGGGCTTGGATCGTTTCAAATTGCTGGTGGCTGATGTCAATGTTCTTTAAGACTGCATTGATCTGCTCACAGGACCAGCCGTCTCTACACAATGTACGAGCGGCTCTAATATCGATTGCTTGCTCTAAGGCATCATGCTGAACGTGTTTCATATACCCCTAGATTCTTCAGCTACATAGCTAGGTAGATACGCTGGTCTGAGTCGAGAGCCCTTCTTCGACGGTGTATGCCTGCTATGGGTTAATTAGCAGGGTAGCTATATCCAAACCTCAAACTAATCAGGTTTTAAATATGCCTCCCTATGACTACATATAAATGACTGGTTCAGAGAACAGTAGTTCCACCTAAAATGACCTTTGAGAAACTTCATAGCACGTGAAGGATTAATGAAACTCCTATAAAAATTAGTCCTCCCAGCCAAACCAAGAGGGTGAAGGCTTTGAGTGTGGTCGCCGCAGCGTTTCTACGGGGGGACGGGTGGGGCGGGGTGAGCCGTGGGCGATGACTACGGTGATTTTCGACCTGGAGGTCGTGGAGGAGGGCAAAACCGATGTCGTCTAAGGGGGGGATTGCGGGTTTTAGCACACTGCGAATCTGCTCAAGATGCCAACCATGGTGACTCAAAATAGAAGCGGCTTCTTCCACACCTCGGTTCATTACCAGCAGAGTTGGCCTCTGGTGAATATTGATTTTTGTAACGTTAATTTCGGTTGACCGGCTCAATTTAGGTGGGGGACCAAATTTACGCTGTAGCTTTTCTAACGTGGTTGCTTGCTCCTGAATTCTCTGAAAATTTTCCACACTGATACAACCATTTTTGAGAACGCCGTTGATTTCAACTAGCATCCATCCTGCTCTACATAATGAGTGGGCCGCCCGTACATTTAAGTCTTGTCTAGACAAGTCATAGCGGTAAAAATCTTCCATGGGAGCAAGTTCGACTGAAGATAGAAGATATCCACACCGTGGATCACGCTACAGTCCGACGAGGTTACTGGATAAAGGTATCAATGATTTTCACGTCATCTAACGACCTTAAGAATTAATCAAGGGTGTTGGCTGTTAAGGGCAGGACGTATGGAACCCAGGGAAAGGTTGCACTATATACCTACCTAGTGGCGACGGAGCCAACTTTTAATTGGGGCGTTCCATAGAAGCTGTCTATGGAATTGAAGAATAAAAACAGCTTGCAGGTAGAAATAAGCCTTTGTAAGATTTGGTCATCACGTTATTCGTGGGCTAGCGATTTTAGAATCATGAATCAGCCAGTTTCTGAGATGAGAGATTGCACTATACCAATGGAGATGTTCACCATGGGGCTGAAATTTTTATAGATAGAGGCTTAGAGGTGCCTGCTATTACAACAGAAAAAATGATTGCAGTTGCTCCCATGGCTGTTGAAGCAACGGATTCTCATCTGTTGTCAATGATGAAAAATGCAGGTTGAAACCTTTCTCCATAGGCGATTTCATGTCTGAAAGAACAATGGCGACAGACCCAGATTGTTGTTTTAGTGGGTAGGGGTGGAAGTGGCGATGATGGCATTTGTGCCGCCAAGCATTTAGCTAGTCGGGGAAGCCATGGGACATAATGTCTCTCCATTTGAGGAGCCTTGTTGTATTTGCCTGATGGCTAGCAATTCATGTGTCTAAAAGTAAATTTAGGTAAGTAATGTCATGCCAGTGCTGCCCTTTGTATCACTATTGTCAAAAGAACGCTCATTTTTTAGAGTTAGAGACCTATTATGACTGGACCAGGGTTTGCGTTAGCGGTTGGCCTAGCATTTATTCATGCGTTTGTTTCTAAATTAAATATTTTTTCCTTCATTCCTGAATTTCGCTGGATGTCCTTTGCGGGCGGAGTATCTATTGGCTATGTCTTTTTGGAGGTTTTTCCCGAGTTAAGTCATGCTCAAGAGACGATAACGCACTCTAATATTCCATGGGTTGCGTATGTGGAAAATCATGTTTATATACTGGCGCTGTTGGGTTTGTTGGTGTTTTATGGGTTAGATATTTTGGCGCTTAAATCTCGCCTGCATAACAAAACTAAGAACAACCAAGACAGCACCCAGAATCCTGTTTTCTGGATTCACATTGCGGCGTTTGCGATTCTCAATATGGTTGTTGGTTACTTACTGCAAGAACTGGCTAACCACACACTGCTGCAATGTCTATTATTTTTTGCCGCCATCGCCCTGCACTTTTATATTATTGACCATGGCTTACGGGAGCATCATCAGGCTCCTTATGACAAATATGGTCGTTGGCTGCTGACAGCTGCAATTATGGTGGGTGCGATCGCAGGCCGCTCCCTCCACCTCAGTGAAGCCGGAATTCTAGCTGTTTGGTCCTTCCTGGCTGGCAGCATCATTCTCAACATTTTGAAACGAGAGCTGCCCGACGAAAAACAAAGCTGTTTCTTTTCCTTTGCCACGGGGACAGCGCTTTACACAACTTTATTGTTGCTTGTTTAGGGAGTTCTCATAAACACTTGCAATAATCTCCCTGCTCGAAGATTTTAGGAGAACGACCATGCCTGATGTCACAACACAGTGGTATCGCGTTCTAGATCTAGATGAGTTACCTGAAGGCCGAGTTAAAACCGTTGTAGCTGGTCATAAAAGCCTGGCCCTCACCCACTACCAGGGCCAATATGGTGCTTTAGACAACCGCTGTCCTCACCAGGGTGGTCCACTGGGTGAAGGCTCCATTGAGAATGGTCTGTTGCGTTGTCCCTGGCATGGCTGGGACTATTGCCCGTTAACGGGGGCACCACCTGGCGCTTTGGAAGTGGATGATGCCTTAGCAACCTTTCCCGTAGATGTGCGTTCAGATGGTGTGTATGTGGGGTTAGACATTGAACAGCCCCACATTCGTACCGTTAGCGATGTAATGGTAGAAACCATGGTGAACTGGGGCGTGACCCATGTGTTTGGCATGGTGGGCCATTCTAATTTGGGTCTGGCAGATGCCATGCGTCGCCAAGAAACTCAGGGAAATCTCAGTTATATCGGTATTCGCCATGAAGGGGCAGCGGCGTTTGCAGCTTCGGCCTATGCCAAACTAACGGGCAAACCTGCCGCCTGTTTAACCATTGCGGGTCCTGGTGCAACAAATTTACTGACGGGTATGTGGGATGCCAAGGTTGATCGTGCGCCCGTATTGGCCCTAACCGGGCAGGTCAATACCCAAGTGTTGGGCACTGGCAATTTTCAGGAGTGTGATCTATCAGCGGCTTTTAGTGGCGTTGCGGCCTGGAGTCATACAGTTCTAAGCAATAGCAGACACGCTGAGCTGATGACCCTGGCCATTAAGCATGCTCTGCTCAAGCGGGATGTCTCCCATCTGATTTTCCCTGATGAGATTCAGGTGCAGACAGCGGTCGATGTGCCTGCCTCAGATCCCATTGGTCGGATGACTCCGTTACACATTGCGCCACCACCGGAGTCGTTGCAAAAGGCCATGGATACATTGCAAAAATCTCGTCGACCGGTGATTATTGTTGGCCACGGTGCCCGTTTTAATATGGCTGCGGTCATTGAGTTAGCAGAAACGTTAGGGGCTCCAATTCTGACCACGTTCAAAGGCAAAGGATTAATTTCCGATCACCATCCTTTAGGTTGTGGTGTTTTGGGACGTAGTGGAACCCCCATTGCCAGCTGGTTTATGAATGAAGCGGATGTTCTGCTTGTCTTGGGAGCCTCGTTCTCAAATCATACGGGTATCTATCCTGGTAAGCCGATTATTCAGGTGGATTTTGACCCGCTGGCCCTGGGTAAGTTCCATGCGGTGGAGGTGCCTGTGTGGGGTGAAATTAGTGTTGTTGTGGCGCAGTTGCAGGCGGCGTTGGTCGGAAACGTGGAGACGGAGGATCAGCGATCGCAAATTGCAGACCGCTGGGCCATCTGGCGAGCCGAAAAAGCCCGCCGCGAAGCCGACGACCGTGGACAAGGAGTTAATTCTGCCAGTGTTTTTGCTGCCATGACCCGCCATGTGCCCGCCAATGCCGTCATTGCCGTGGATGTGGGCAACAACACCTATTCCTTTGGCCGTTATTTTGAATGTCAGGCCCAGTCTGTCTTGATGTCTGGCTATCTCGGCTCGATTGGGTTTGCCTTCCCGGCAGCCATGGGGGCTTGGGCAGCCGCAGGTCAGGAGCGACCGATTGTGTCAGTCTCTGGCGATGGTGGTTTAGGTCAATATCTCGCTGAGTTCACCACCGCTGTGAAATATGGCATGAACATTACTCACATTTTGCTCAACAATTCTCAGCTTGGCAAAATCTCTAAAGAACAGCGTGCTGGAGAGTGGGATGTGTGGCAAACGTCACTCCATAATCCTGATTTTTCAAAATATGCCGAAAACTGTGGTGGTTTGGGTATTCGGGTCACTCAAAAGGAGGAACTGGATGAGGCAATTACTCGCGCCCTTGCCTATCAGGGACCCGCCCTGGTGGAGATTATTGCAGATCCAGAGTTGATTTAGGCGCTTGCGCTTAAAGATATCACCCCATTCCCCCATCACTCATCCATCCACCCATCCACAACACCAAGCCCACTCTAGTTGACTCAAAACTTTAAACCATGACAGAACAACTTTCTAAAATTACCCAGCATCAATGTGAAAATGCGCCTGCAAAGTATGATGACCTGAAGGCCTTATTCCTCAATTGCACCCTCAATCGTACGCCAGTGCTTTCCCACACTCGCGGAGTGATCAACATTGCCAAAGAGATTTTTGAAGCCAATGGTGTGCAAACCAAAGTGATTCGTCCCGTTGATTACGAGATTCCGGCGGGTTTAGGCTTAGATATGTCTGAAACCCCCGAATGGGATAAAGATGACTGGCCTCAGTTGCAAAAACAGATCGATGAGACTGATATTTTGGTGTTGTGTACTTCAGTGTGGCTAGGAGAAAAAAGCTCTGTGTGTAACCGTGTTTTGGAACGGATGTATGGCTACACTCACCTGCTGAATGAGAAAGGCCAGTACCGTGACTATGGCAAAGTGGGGGCCACATTGATCACAGGCAATGAGGATGGTGTAAAACACTGTGCGATGAATATTCTGTTCTCACTGTCTCACATTGGCTATACAATTCCTCCCCAGGCTGATGCTGGTTGGCTCGGTGAAGTGGGGCCTGGACCGTCGTATTTAGATCCAGGTTCCGGCGGCCCCAATAACGATTTTACGAATCGGAACACCACGTTTTTGGCCTGGAACTGTATGCACCTGGCACGCATGCTTAAGGATCATGGCGGGATTCCAGGCCATGGTAATCAGCCTGATGCTTGGGATGCTGGATGTAAGACGGACTTTAAGAACCCCGAGCACAAGGTGTAGGTTGGGTTGTCATACGCCGAAACCCTTGCCTCTGAACCAATTTTTTATGAACCCAACAATGCCAGCACCCATTGTTCTCGTTTTTTGTGGGCGTTGGGTGATCGGTAATGTTGGGTTCATAAGGGTTTTGAATAGTCTGAGAGCTTTTGGTGTGGGGTAACCCAACCTACGTTAATACCCTGTATGTTTCTGAAACTCTGCTCATCAATGGACACTTCACGGTCAATCTTTGTAAGATTTGATGCAAGGGACATCATGGGCATTTGCCGTTTGGGTATCAGGAACTATGACAGATGCTAGATCTCCAGAGCAGCCTGGAGAAACCTTGCTCACGGCGGTGGAGCCGTTGAGCGCTAATCCTCGCTCATTAAGGTATCGTGCGATCTCAATCTGGTTGTTGGGCTTTGCTGCCTTAGCGGGGGCAACTACCTGGGGCTATATGCGTTATCGGGCTCCTAGCTCAGAGCCGATTGCCGTTCCCCTGCATACGGTGGAACGCTCGACGGTGGAGCTAACGGTCACCTCTGGTGGCACCCTGGCTTTGGGAGGTCAGCAGACGCTGAAATCGCCGCAAAATGAAGCGACCGTTGAGCAGGTGCTGGTGGAGGTGCGCACCCTGGTGGAAACTGGTCAGCCGTTGCTGATTTTGCGCGATCGCAGCAACGAGCGAGAGGTGCGATCGCAACAGGTCGAAATCCAAAAAATCCAGCTGGACCTGAATCGTAATCAAGAAAAAGTAGCCGAAGTCGAGCAGCGAGTCACTGCTGCGATAGAGCAATACCAAGAGTCTCAGGAGTTAGCAGCTCAAGGATTTATTTCAGAAGATGAGGTGCGCGAAGATGAAAACGCCTTAGATCGAGTCCGTTCCGAACTCAAAGATGCCCAACTGACTGTCATCAAGTCTGAGTTAGACCTCAAGACAGCTGCTGAAACCCTGGATTTGCTAGAACAGCAGTTTAATGATCGAGTGATTACGTCACCGATTGATGGGGTTGTGCTTGAAGTGCAAGTGAGTGCTGGTGAAGCCATTGCCACTGATAAGAGCCTGCTGACGCTGGGGGACCCCAATCAAGAGATTGTTAACCTACAGCTATCTACCTTGGATGCCGCCAAAGTTAGCCTTAATCAACCTGCTAGAATTCGTGCCATTGGCCCGGATGCGCAAGACTTTGACGGACGGGTGGTGGCTTTAGCACCCCAGGCCCTATCGGCGAGTAACGGTGGTAGTTCTCAAGAAGGGCAAGCCAGGGTGACCGCCAAAGTAAAACTAGACAGTGCCAGTCAGGCATTGATTCCTGGCAGTTTTGTCAGTGTTGACATCATTACAGAGCAACAAAAAAATGTGCTGGTGGTTCCCCCTGAAGCGATCCAGCGCGATCAGGGCGAGCCATTTGTTTGGATTAGAAATCAGCGGGGTAATGCGATCCAACAGCCCATTGAACTGGGGCTACAAGGGTTAGATTTAGTGGCGGTAACAGAGGGGTTGAGCGTAGGCGATCAAATTGCCCTGGTCCCCCCTACCATGACCGTTACGCCTGGCATGCCCCTTAGTGAGTCTCCTGCACTCCCTATCCCTGAAGAATTTAACCAATAATTGTCATGGGACTTCCCTTACCAGATCTATTGTTTATGACCTGGCGCTCCCTGACCAATCAGTGGCTGCGCTCTGGTCTGACGACATTTGGCGTGTTTATGGGGGTGGGTGCGGTCAGTGCCACCCTCAATATTCAAACCATTACCCGTGAACAAATTGATCTCAAACTAGCCCAGCGTGATCGACCATTTGTTAGTCCCTGGGTCTATGCCAGGAATGGCCCCCAACCTGAGTTGGATGAAGCCTTTCAAAAGGCGCTTACCAACTCAATTACTGAAATTCGCTCCGTTAGCTCTATTAGCAACGTTTACAACATTAACAATGTTCAATACGAAGCCAATGAAGCCGAAGTGGATGCCCGCAGTGTTTCCCTTAACTATTTAGATACCACAGGGCGACAGATGTTGCAGGGACGGTTTTTTGATCCAGGAGATGTGGAACAGTATCGCCCTGTGGCCATCATCGACGAACAGTTGGCAGTGGGCCTATTTCAGGAGAAATCACCTTTAAATAAGGCTGTTTATGCCAATGGTAATCGCTTTATCGTGATTGGTGTGATGGAGTCCAAATCTAACTCTGAATGGGGCACAGGGGGGGAGTTGTGGATGACTGAGACCTTTGCAACTGTTTTGTCTGGGGGATATCGTTGGGATTCATTGCAAATTAGCTCCCACTCCTTGACTCAAATTGGCGATCTTAGCGAAGCGGTCGAAGCTTTTTTGCAACAGAGTTTTCCCCAGGCCGAGGTTCATGTTTGGAGTAATGCGGATGATTTGTTAGAAGACTTAGAAGTGCAAAAAATTGCCTCAGCTGCCCTCACTGCGGTGGGTCTAATTGCCCTGGTCATTGGCGGCGTGGGCATTGCCAATATTACAGTTGCTGCCGTGCTAGAGCGGACCAAAGAAATTGGTATTCGTCGAGCCATTGGCGCATCTAAGTTAGAGGTGATGAGTCAGTTCATTTTAGAGGCGGTGATATTAAGCCTGCTAGGGGGGGCGGTAGCTGTTGCCACGGTCCACGGTCTGACCCAAGCGGCCACAACGATTGTCATAGAGGCTCCCTATCGATTCTCATCTCGTAATGCTGCCTTATCCATGGGGGCAGCGGTGGTCGTTGGTGTGGGTGCTAGCTTTATCCCGGCTTTGCGCGCTACCCAAGTTGATATTGTTAAAGCCCTGCGGAGTGACTGATGCGATTTCAAAATCAGCTACACATCTTTTTTATGGCCAGTGCTTTAGCAACATCAATGCTTCAGCCAGCAATTGCGCAACCGGTTGCGCAACTGCCTGAGCTACCGCCCACACCAAATTCCCAGTCTGAACGGGAATCTGACTCATCTCCGAGTATTGATCCGAGTACTGAGTCTCCCTCGGCCCCATTATTGGCCCCCTCTGAGACGCAGAATAACTCTGCCCAGACTTTGGCATTAACCCAGTCAGACGTTGTTACGCTGTTACTGCAAAACAATCGTGACCTGAGAAATGCTGCCTTAGAGCGGATTGCCCAACAACAAGATCTACGAGAAGCGGAGAGTATCTTTACCCCAGATTTAACACCAACCTTAAGCCTGGGCCTGAGCGATCGTACGGCTGATACAACCGAAATTACCCGTGAAGCTCGTCTGGGGGGAGAGCTGCTGACCCCCTTGGGAACGACGCTGGAGGTAACGGTTGATTTGATTGAGGATCAAGAGGTGGATTTAACGGTGACTCAGCCGCTGTTGCGGGGGGCTGGGCGAGCGGTTAACACATCCTCTGTAAAAATTGCCCGTTTACAAGAAACTAGTAATCAGCTTGATCTGCAACAGCGACTAATTACAGACATTACTGGCGGCATCAACACTTACCATGCGTTAATTCGCGCTCAAGCCAGTCTACAGATTCAACAGCTATCTTTTGAGACTCAGCAACAACAGCGCCGTTCAATCGAGGCATTGGTAGAAGCAGGACGGAGAGCCCGATTTGAGTTAGTGGAAATTGATGCCAACTTGGCAGCTACTGAAACTAATGTTTTAGAAGCTGAAAATGCGCTACAACAGGCGAAATCGGATCTCTTAAATCTGCTAGATTTGGACGACTCGCTGGAAATTACAATTCCAGAAGAAGCTTTGACCATATTGAGTACGGTTGCTGAAGATTCTGAGGTTCCGCCCTTAGAGGAGCTGGTGGAGATTGCTTACGGGAATCGACCAGACTATCGCCAGGCTCAGCTAGATTTAGAAATTGCTGAGATCAATGGTGTGGTAGCTACTGACAATCGCCGCTGGAATTTAGATTTACGCGCCAATGCCAGCACAAGAGAATTTTCGGAAGCATCAACAGAGTTAGTATTGACGCGACTGTTGGAAGATGAATCAACGGAAACTGCTCTGCTGCGTAACCGGGTATCGCAACAACAGTTACAAAATGATCTGGATCGACTTGAGTCTGATATTCAACTTGATGTTGCAGACCAGCTACGAGATGTAGAATCTGCCCGCAATCGCATTGAGGTAACACGTCTAGCTCGGGAACTGGCTGAGCAGCGTTTAGAAAATGCCCGAGCCCGAGCACGCCGGGGTCGCACTCGGGACATTTTTGAAGTATTGGAGCTGCAAAATGATCTGGTCGAGGCGCAAAACAGTGAGGTCACTGCTGCCATTGACTTTGCAGATGCGATCGCATCCCTCAATCAATCCCTTGGCACCACCCTTGATGTCTGGTCTGTGCAAGTTGAGGAGAGTCAGTTGCTAATGGTGCCAGAGAGCTTAGAGTCTGATGAAGATGAATAGAGAGATGTTCTAGGTTGCGATCGCGTCTAAACTGAGCTGCTTAGAACAGCATACGCAAACCCATAACAGTCACAGCACTCAGAATCATCAGGATTGCCAACACCATATCCTGACTGCGTTGCTGCTCAGAAGCATCCATCTTGGCAGAATACACAGCGACTTTAACGTGGTCTTGATGATAATTACGCATCTTGATTTTCCTTGAGTCGTTAGGAGCTGGTTGCCCTAATTGCATGGCGGGCAATACCGATTATTAGAAACCCTGAAATGAGCCAATGATATGGAAAGCCCTAAAGCTGCATCAGACTAATATTTCAGGAAATGTTTCTAAATATTAGTATTGCATAAACAAATGTAAACAAATGTAATAAAGGCTGTCCTTTGACCCATCCTCGGCCTTGAAACAAAAGCAATGGACTGGATGCTTAAAACTATTAAGAGAATGTTACGTTTTGATTTTCAATAATTTGCAGTAGTAGATTCTCTGGTTGGCCATAGGCCATGCGACCCATAGCCAGTAATCACACTCTACGATTTTGCCCCGTGGTTTGGCTTAGTGCCACCACCCTTATTAGAGGAGGAGTGAGCGTCCGCTGGTCGGATGTCGGTTGCTTTAAGCCCAAGAGCCTTCGTCAAAGTCCGGATGGTGCAGTAAAGGTAACTCCTGCCAAGATGCAGCTTATGGTGCTAGTCATGCTTCGTTAATGGCACATCAATGGAGTTTCCCTATGGAATTTCTCAGTACATCTTAGGCAAGCCTTTTGAGCGGCTGGCTATGTGCTGACGTTAAGACTTATAGCTCTGGAATAACTCAGATAAGAAAAATAAATGCAATAGTTTGTAACGTTATTGTTACATTGCGTTACTATTGTTTACAAGGGTTGCAAAGCGTTACTGCTAACCAACGTTGTCCAATCTCTTCGGGTAATGCTTTTTAGACCCTTCTCACACACTTAGTTTCGAGGAGCCCATCATGTTTGCACCTATCGTAATTCTGCTTCGTAATCAGTTTGGCAAGCGTGAATTTAATCAAATGCGCGGAAAGGTCATTGCCCTACATTCGAAAGTGATTACAACGGTTTGTAATTGGTTCGGTATTGATCGCACAGAGCGTCAGAATCTGATTCGTGTAGCACGTGACAATGGTAAGAGACTTGGATTTTTGGCGTAAGAACTTGAATTTCATAGCATTCAGCCTGTTTCCTGACTAGTGGCTGACTGCATATATTATCTTTCCTCTCTCCAGAGATACAATACAGTCTGGCCTCTATCGTTTATGGTAGAGGCTTTTCATCGTTAGAGAGTTTAACTGTTTGGTACACCATAGCTAACAGCCCCTGACAGTGATGCCAGGGGCTGTTTTTGTCCTAAGAAGGTGACTTCTGAACAGTCGTTTTGAGTGAATTTCACCAATCTAGAAACAGGAGTCTAAGACTTTTTATTAGATTGTTTGCGAATGATGATGATGTCACCATCCTGATATTCAAAATCTTTTGAACCCTTTTTCTTAGAGGATTTGCCAGCGCCAGCACCTTGAGCCATGAGGAACAGTAATACGAATGGCAATGAAATGAAGAGAATCGGGGACATTACGTTATCTCCTAAAAAACATTGGCAGACATGAGACAGTAATCTGAAGCATCAGGGTAATGGCACCCTGAGTAGGCGCATATCATGGGTTCAATTACTCTAGAGAAAAAATGAAGGTGTTGATTTTCACTCCCTGTGATACCTGATGTAGTACGCAGTCAAAAGTGATGATTACTTAGCAGACAGTTGTTTGATTGGCCTAGATATTTAATCAAAAATACGGAAAATTTATGACTGAGTCCGTATTGCTTACAAAAGCATTGTATGTTTTCGCACCTATCCTTGCGTTACCCTTATGGGTACTTTTCCGTTAAAGATACGTAACATTTACCTTTTGGTTTGTGTGTTCTCTATCCATAACCGTGACTTGTTTGATGCAGGCTGACCATATTCGACGGAATCAAACCATCTTTCATTCTCTTCATATGATGCCAACAACAGTACCCCCACTCCGCTGTTTCCTTCTCAAGGGACAACAGAGTGGGGGTAAGAGAGAGCTATAAGCGCTAGGTTACGTTTCCTCAGGATTCCACTGAAGACATTTGTGCTCCTGTGGGGTCAAAGTTGCTAGGAAATTGTGTGGTTCCTGCTATATAGTCTGCATCTTTGAGATTAGCCTTGTCTAATCTGGCTTCCCTAAGATCGGTGCCTATCAGCATAGCACCGCGTAAGTCGGCATTATGCAAATCGACCTTGCTGAGGGTGGCATAGCTAAGGTCAACACCGCGCAGATTGGCTTGACTGAGGTCAACGTTGCTCAAGTCGCTGTAGCTAAGATCCGAACCCTTGAGGTCCACTTGGCTAAGATTCACATTAGCCAGAGATAGACCTGAGAACGCTCTTTGACCGCGACTGTAGTTTTGAAGTAAGGCAGTAGCTTGAGACATAATGCACACCTATTTAGCTGCAAAGGCTGGAGTATGAGGGCTCTGGAGTGTTAGCTGAGCATCGGGCTGCTGGCAAGCGGCCATTGTTTTGACATGCTCCATTTCATCGTCACGGATGGCGACGAACACATCGTAAAGATTTTTAATTTGGGGACGGCGCTCTGTAGGGGGATGAGAAGTTTGGAACTCATCGAACATGTAGAGATCCCCATCACGATAGTAGCTGATGGCTACTTGAGGAGCGGGTTCTTGCTTGAGAGTAGCTTCATTCGACTGTAGGAACTTGTCATAGCTAGCATAGGCATGCTCTTCGACTAATTCCATGAAGTGATAAGCCGCACGCGGATTAATGGCGTAGATGGCAACAATAATCCAGTAATAGAGCAGGGCTACATGGCGAGCCAGAAAACGATCAACCCATTGTTGGCTGCCACCCAGCTCTTCCATGATGAGCAGGTGATGCAGCTCATTCCAAGATTCAGCAAAGTGGACTTTTAGCCAGTCGACTTTCCGCCACCAGCCTAAGGTTTCATAAAGATGCAGGACAGATAGGTAGGAAAAATAGGGAACACGGGCAACGGTTTCTAAAACGTAAAAGCGTGGGTAGGGTCGATTTTTGTAGACTGTGTTGATAACAAAAACAAGAATGCCTACTAGAGCTTTAATCATGAGGTGTTCTCCAAGAGGTTAGAGAAAGAACTTTGTTGTTGGTACCTGATTGGTTGAGGTGAGGTGCATCAGTTGCCGTGAATTAGGCAGGCTGCAAACTTACTTCTGTCTCAAATAATCTAGCGATTTCTAGGATTAATGGTGGTGTTTCTTGATATCTAGTAATAGACAACATATGTGTTGTTAAACATGTTGTTAAACGTGTTATGAGGTTGTTAAACATGTTGTTAAGTTGTTAAACATGTTGTTAAAATACTGAAGTAGTTTGCAATCTAATTGCCTTGTTTTTGAAGGGGGAGAGAATTTGTCTGTTGAATGTTGCTGGTGTGATGCCTGATGACAGGTATTTTATGCAGTCCGAATTGTTGGGATGGATGCTGCTTCCCTAAAAACCCTCCTGGGGTTGCTTGGTATGAGTCCTCTCCATCAGATGGGTGTACAGCCAGGGAGCCGTTTGAGTCAATCAGTGCTACTTGACTACTGAAGCTACATACGCTCTATCCCTTTCGCCAACATCTTGAATGTGATGCTTGCCGTAGACTTCGTTACGGATAATTTACATTTTCCAACCAAAATGAATTCTGCGTGCCATTACATCGAAAAATATTGAGAAACATAGACGGTTTTGGCCTGGCTGCGTCTGCAACCTATAGCCTTCAAAGAACCGCATATAGAAACGCTAGTTAAGACGACCTATGGCACAATCCCCTAACTCACAGCCTGCTATCGAATCAATTTTGCACGAGCAGCGACTGTTTGAGCCGCCCGCTGAGTTTGCGGCAGCGGCAACTGTTTCTGGCGCTGATCAGTATCAAGCTCTCTACGATAAGGCGGCGGCTGATCCTGCTGCATTCTGGGCTGAACTCGCTGAGCAGGAACTGAATTGGTTCCAGAAATGGGATACCGTTCTTGACTGGCAGCCCCCCTTTGCCAAGTGGTTTGTCGGTGGCAAAATCAATATTTCCTATAACTGTCTAGATCGACATCTCGATACCCATCGCCGGGATAAGCCAGCCATTGTATGGGAAGGGGAACCTGGCGATTCTCGTACCCTCACCTATGCTGAGCTCCACGTTGAAGTGTGCCAAATGGCTAATGTGCTCAAAGGCATGGGTGTAGCCAAGGGGGACCGGGTGGGCATTTATATGCCAATGATTCCTGAGGCAGCTGTGGCAATGCTAGCCTGTGCCCGTATTGGTGCTGCTCACACCGTTGTCTTTGGTGGCTTTAGTTCTGAAGCCCTACGGGATCGTCTCAATGATGCTGAGGCCAAGGTCGTCATTACTGCTGACGGTGGTTTCCGCAAAGATAAGGCAATGCCGCTGAAGCCTGCTGTAGACGCAGCCTTAGCAGAGAACGCTGTGCCCACCGTAACCAACGTGCTGGTGGTGCAGCGCACAAAGCAGGCTGTGGATTGGACTGACGGCCGCGATGTGTGGTGGCACGATGTGAAGCCCGGTGCTGCCACTGAGTGTGTTGCTGAGCCGATGGACAGTGAAGATCTGTTGTTTATTCTCTACACCAGCGGTACCACGGGTAAGCCGAAGGGGGTGGTGCACACGACGGGTGGCTACAACCTTTATACCCACATGACCTTTAAGTGGGCCTTTGACATCAAGGAGGATGATGTCTACTGGTGTACGGCTGATGTGGGCTGGATTACAGGCCACAGCTACATTGTGTACGGTCCTCTGTCCAACGGTGCCACCAGTGTGATGTATGAAGGTGCACCCCGTGCGTCTAATCCAGGTTGTTTCTGGGATGTGGTGCAGAAGTATAAAGTGACTATTTTCTACACAGCTCCCACGGCCATTCGTGCCTTTCTGAAGATGGGGGACCAACACCCCAATGCTCGTGACCTATCTTCTCTACGGATTCTTGGGACTGTGGGTGAGCCCATCAACCCAGAAGCGTGGATGTGGTACCACAGGGTCATTGGCGGCGAGAAGTGCCCAATTATTGATACCTGGTGGCAGACTGAGACCGGTGGCTTTATGATTACGCCGTTGCCTGGCGCGATCGCAACCAAGCCCGGTTCAGCCACCAAGCCGTTCCCCGGTATTTTGGCCGATATTGTTGATGCCGAAGGCAACCCTGTTGGTGCCAACGCAGGGGGATACTTAGTGGTCAAGCATCCCTGGCCTAGTATGATGCGTACGGTTTACGGAGATGATGCCCGCTTCCGCCGCACCTACTGGGAGCACATTCCCCCCAAGGATGGTAAGTATGTCTATTTTGCTGGTGACGGTGCCCGTAAGGATGAAGACGGTTATTTTTGGATCATGGGTCGTACCGATGATGTACTCAATGTGTCGGGACACCGCCTGGGCACCATGGAAATTGAGTCGGCGCTAGTCTCTCACCCCGCTGTGGCAGAAGCCGCTGTGGTGGGTCGCAGGGATGAGATCAAAGGTGAAGATGTCTTTGCCTTTGTGATTTTGGAAGGCACACACAGTGCCAGTGATGAGTTGAAGGCTGAGCTGAAGCAGCATGTGGTGAAGGAGATCGGTGCGATCGCAAGACCCGGCGAAATTCGATTTGCAGACGGTTTACCCAAGACCCGCTCTGGTAAAATCATCCGTCGCTTCCTGCGTAACCTGGCCAGTGGCGAAGATCTAGTCGGTGATGCCACCACCATGGAAGACCAAGGCGTCCTAGAGAAGCTGCGGACTGGAGCATAAACCAAGCGCTGAATGGGTGTTTTTCATCCTTCACTATAGATAAACAAGATAAACAGGCAGTGGATCTAGGCTGAATGTCGCTCCGCTGCCTGTTTACTATGACTCTAAAGCTGTGCATCTGAAGCCGTGCATCTAAAGCCGTGAGGCCATGCCAATTATTTACTCTCGTTCCATCAGTCGCGGATCAAAATCGCTGCTATCCATCGCTTCTGCGGGTCCGCCAATGTCTTCTATGGCCTGGGTCCAAGCCTCTAATCGGGCTGCTTGACTCAGGGCGATGTGATACGGCAAGGGACGAAAGGACTTCAACCTGTCGGCTGTTCTCTGTACCTTGGGGCGTTGATCCAGCACTGGGCGAGCAGGCTGTGGTTTGGGACGATCCATAAATGCTGATGTACGTAAGAATGATTCCATTCTAAAGGGGCTTTTCTGTGGTGTAGTGTGGTTAACCACCTTAAAAACCGTACTTTAGGCGATGTCAGCCGTTTAATTGTAGCGATGACTGTAATTAAAATTGAGTAAAACATCTTCGTAATCTAGTTCCAAAAATCGGTCTAAAGGCATGTAAAGCCAGCGTAACGAAGAATCTGGATCTCCTTTAGTCATGCGGAAACCGAGGGTGAGGGCAAAGTCTTCTGACAGGGGGTGAATGGCAATGGTGTAAATGTCACTCAGATTGGGAAAATCATCGCGAATTTTGCGTAAGGTGATTTGAGAGTCTTTAATAAATTCACAGGCCGTCTCATAGGTCCACACATTTATCTCAATTTGCCAGCTACGCACAAACACTGTGTAGCAATCAGGATCGCCTTTGGTTGCCACTGTGATGGGATCGTCTTCTCTCATATCCAGCCGACTCAGGTGTAAGCTGCGACTAGGAGAGAGATCAAACTTCTCTTCTGAATCGGGATGGGCCGGTAAGAATGCAGCGAACCCTACCGGTTCTTTGGTAGACATCCGTCGTAAGACCCGCAGGCCATCAGGATATTGCCGAGACCATTGGCGTATGCCTTTCTTGATATTGTGCAACATTGATTCAGGTCTTTCAGGATCATAGCTATAGACCTGTTCTAGAATATTGGCAACAAGGGTGGCATCATTGCGAGGATCAAAAGCATCCGGATAGAATGTGTCATCTGCTTTCTCCTCCGGTAGCTCAAAACTTTGAGGAATATTTAAGCTCAGTCGTGTAGCAACACCGTCGGATTCGCCCCGTCTCAGAAGATTTTTAGAAGCGAGCTTGTCTAACATTTGTCCAGCAGCTCGCGGTGTTCCCTGGTTTTGGGTATAAAACAAATCTGCTGCATCGCTGTGGGAGCAGTAAAAACTACTAATCTGACGGTTGAGGGTGCTTATGGGCGCATAGTCCATGCCCCGTTGTTGCAGATAGCCGTAGCCCCACAGCCGCACAAAATAGGTTGCTTGCCTCAAGGTTATTTTTAAACCTGGCTGATGCACGATGTGTTCGATGTATTGGGTTTGTATATCAAGGGGGAACCAATCCTCAACATTGTTTGGTTTTAGCTCCTGATCCATGGTGATGCCGCTCCTATAAGCCATGAATGTCCTACGGGGCATGGGATGTCGTAACCTTGCTTCACCCCTGCTTCACCCTGCTTGATGCTAGCTCATGCTCCTCTGGGGTGCCACCCTATTCTTGATCAAAAAACATGTCCTTAACCATGACTTCTGCAGGGTTAAGGCGGCGGCATCTCCCTCGTAGGCGCTGTTCCGCCACATTGCGTAGGTTAGGAGTGTGATCAGGCGAAGCAAGAAAATCTGATTTCTGCCCCAAGGAATTCTAGGTTTGACGACGGCTGATCACGTCCCCCAACTTTTAAGCAGACCTATGCTATATACCGTGACCGACCTCCCCTTACCCCTGGGTGAGGTATCTGAGCCCATGGCCCATGGCTCAATTGAAAAAACTCTTAGCTCTGATAAGCTTGACCTGATTTTTGAACTGCTGCTAGGCCAGGTTTTCCCGTTTCGCGGTTTTATTCTGTTTGATGCAACTGGCAAGCTACTGCGGAGCACAACAAAGGCAGATGAATTTTGTGTCCTGCTGCACAAAAGTGTACCGGGCCAAGCGTTTGGTATGCCTCAGCTTTCAACATTGCCCGACCAGGTGCTGGCGCTCCGTGACTTTCTGATGGAGAGCTGTGTAGATTTTCCAGACCATACGCTGCAGTTGTATGACACTGTATGTCTGCCGGGGGGCATTCGTCTCCATCTCAATGCGGAATGGATTGATCTGGCAGATCAGCCAACGAAATGCATTTTGGTGACCATTGATGATCTGACCAAGATTGCCCATGATCGAGCGGTGTGTGATGCCTATCGCCATGGTTTGACCAGCCGTGAAGCTGAGGTCTGGGAGCTTTATCTGCAAGGGCTTTCCTACCGTCGAATCTGCAAGGAATTGATGATTACCCTGAACACGGTTAAAAAGCACATGAAGAGCATTTTCTGCAAATGCAGCATTGAATGTCGCTGTCGACACCTGGTATAGCGGTGTGCCTAATTTTACACGTAGCTGGAAAGTTACATAATGGCTGGAGATACTTAGAAACCGTCATTATGTAATTTACAAAAACATATATATTCCACGTGCTAAGTGATATAAAACACACTGTCAAGCAGCCATGATCACTCAGATTAGTCTGTAAGTGTTTAAGCTAAAGGTGTTTCCTTAACTTAGAACAAGTGCAGCACATGTTTAGCTGCCAGAGAACAACACACTCATGCGCTCCACTTTTCCAGTGATTAAACCTGCCAATAGCCATCCCCCGGACGTTGTGGAAATTTTGTCTTCAATGTGCCACGTGGCTCAACCTGAGGCTCCTCAGCCCATTGCTCGATGGATTTTGGAAGAAGGTCAGCTATTGGGCGTGCTTGTGGCATCGTTTCCTTCTCCATGGGTACGGGATACGTCGGCTTGTGGTGGATCGGCTTAGTGGTTTTGCTTTGTGGATGATTAAGGTGCCGTCTGGTTGTTGGGGGCTGCTTTGGTTATTGGTTATTAGATAGTGGTGGTGTTGTCACACTGTAGTTTTCTATGTGGCAGCGACGACTTCATGCAACTGTTGGGCATCTAAATTTTGATGCAAAATCTGACCATCTCGAAACCAAATTATTCGACGGGTGTTACGGGCTACTTCTACTTCATGGGTAACCATGACTACGGTCATGCCGCTGGCATTGAGTTGCTCAAAAATGTGCAAAATTTCTTCAGTGGTTTGAGTATCCAGGGCACCGGTTGGTTCATCGGCTAATAGTAGGACTGGCTGATTGACAATGGCGCGTGCGATCGCAACCCGTTGCTGTTGTCCCCCCGATAACTGTCGTGGTTGATTCTGTAATCGGTCACCCAGACCCACTTTAACCAGGGCGTCTTCTGCTCGCTGTTGTCGTTCACCATAGGCAACTCCGCCATAGACCATGGGCAGCATGACGTTATCTAGCGCTGTTAATTGGGGTAGCAAATGAAACTGTTGAAAGACAAACCCAATTTTGCGATTGCGGATATGGGCGAGTTCGTCGTCACTCAGCTGATCGACTTCTACTTTGTCCAGATGGTATTGGCCAGTGGTGGGGCGATCCAGGCAGCCGATGATATTCATCAGCGTGGATTTACCGGAGCCAGATGCTCCCATGATTGAGCAGTAATCGCCTGGGTCGATGGCAAAGCTGACACCTGCTAGGGCATGAACCTGGACATCTCCCATGTTGTAGGTTTTGGTAATATTTGAAACTTGAATGAGAGCCATGATCGACGTTAACTTCTCAGTGCAACAATGGGGTCTAACCGCGCTGCTTGCCTGGCAGGGACAACGCCAAAAATGAGGCCAATAGTCCCCGAAACCCCAGTGGCCAGCAGAATTGAATTCACTGTAATTCCTGGTTTCAGTGGGCTAAAAGTTGCTACCATCACAGCCCCACTTGTCCCTAAACCAATACCAATCACCCCTCCCGCAACCGATAGAATAATCGCCTCAATCAAAAACTGAGTGAGAATTACCCGCTGGGTTGCTCCGATCGCCTTGCGTAGACCAATCTCATGGGTGCGTTCGGTTACAGATACCAGCATGATGTTCATCACACCGATGCCGCCGACTAAAAGAGAGATGCTGGCGATCGCCGCCAGCATTAAGCTCAATCCTGCGGTGATTTTGGCCACCATGTCCTGGAATGACTTATTGGCCCATACTGAAAAGTTCTTTTTGCCGTGGCGACGGGTGAGAATATTACTAATCTGAAAAGCTGCAGCCCTGATGCTTTCTGAATCTTGTGCTGAGATTTCGAGAAAATCGATGGGGATGCCATTGGGGGATTGGCGACCAGAGAGCTGATAGGCCATGGTGGTGATGGGCACGTAGGCTGTTTCGTCGTAATTGACGCCAAACAGTGTGCCTTTGCTAGTCATCACTCCCATCACCTGAAAGTTGAAGTCCCCGACCTGCACCATTTTGCCTAGGGCAGAGGCTTCACCAAAGAGACGCTTTTCTAACGCAGAGCCTAAGACAATGACGGGGGCATGTTGCTCTAGATCAGTGGAGGTTAAAAAACGTCCTTTAGCCAGTGTGAGACTGCGCACGTAGCCAATACCTGGGGTGGTGCCGATGACGCTGCCACTGCGGGACCGAGAGCCATAGGTAAACTGTAGCTGGGCATTGATTTGAGGTGCTATTTCTAAGACAGCGGGGGCTTGGGATGCGATCGCATCCACATCTGCCAGGGTGATTTCTGCGGCGTCATCGTTGGGGCCTAAATCTTCGTCGCTGGCAAAAATAGTCAGCTGGTTAGGGCCAAAGGATTCTAGCTGATCTTGCGTAAACTGTTTGGCTCCTTCGCCTAAGGCCACCATGGTAATGACAGAAGCATTGCCGATGATGATGCCTAACATCGTGAGCAAACTTCTGAGTCGATTGGCGTTCAAATTTTTGGCCGCCATTTGAATATTTTCGGTGAATTGCATAGCTAGAAGGGATTATCAACGCCGTCAATTCTTTGGTCTGCGGGAGGTTCAATTAAAATCTCGTCTCCGGGGTCCAGACCTTCCATGACTTGCACCTGCGTTCCGGCTGTTGGCCCCAGTTGCACTGGTTTTAATGTGGGACCGTCCTCTTGTTGGGCATAAACCCCCGTTGTGCCATCGGTCTCAGTGACGACGGCTGCTAAGGGAATGACCAGTGCATCACTAATGGGTTGGCCGATAAATATTAGCCGTACATTCATGCCAGATTTCAGCTGCTCCTGGCCGCTTTTAAGCAGGACCTTGACCTGGAAAACAGTGACCTGGTTATCGCGAATTGCCCGAGGGGCAATGAGTTTGACTTCTCCTGAAAAGACTTCATTGGGATAAGCACTGCTGCGAACTTCTACGGTTTGCCCCACGGCTAGTTTGGCAATGCTCGCTTCCGGGACTTTAGCCTCAATTTCTAAACCGCTGGAGAGTTCAGCAATAGACGTGGATGCTGCACCATCCGTTGACGAAGCTGCTGTGGCAGGCGATACAAAGTCACCAGCCTCGGCAAAGCGACGGGTAATGATGCCATCAAAAGGAGCCCGAACAACTGTTTCATCTAGCCTTACTTGGACTGCGGTGAGCTGAGCTTGGGCTTGAGCAACAGCGGCTTCTGCCTGGGCAATCTCTTCTGGTCGGGTGCCATTTTGCAATCTCATGAGCACTGCCTGTGCTTCCTGTAGTTGTTGTTCCTCCGCTACTAAGTTAGCGCTCGCCTCTTCTGCAGTGGTTTGGTAACTGTCAAGTTCGTCGGCTGAAATCGCCCCTTGCTTTGCCAAGCCATCAAAACGGGCTAGCTGTTGTTGGGCCTGCTGCAATCGTGTCTGAGCTGCTTTAATCGATGCCTCTGTCATCGCAACACGGGCACGGGCTTCGGCAATCTCCTCTGAACGTGGCCCTGCCTTTTGTTGCTCTAGGGTTGCTTGGGTCTCGGCGAGCACCGCTCGATATTGTTCAACCTCAGCCTGACTGCGGCGGCTGGTCATACGAGCAATAATCTGGCCCTGGGTAATAAAATCACCTTCTTGAATAAAAAGTTCCGCGATTTTACCTGAATCCTCAGGACTTAGATTAATAACACGCTCGGCTTGTACGACACCACTGGCCTGGATTTGTGAGTTTAAATCCTGTTTTTTAACGAATACAGTTTGTTGTTCTGCAATTGGGGGCTGGCGTTGTTGGATGTAGGTAAATGCGATCGCACCCACCAGACCCACAGCCACTATCCCCACTGACCACGGTGGAATTGGTTTTAAGCGAGTTAATGTTTGCGCTTTCATAGTTGGGTTAGCATGTCACTCATGGTTGCATCCTAGAAAATCTCTGGGCTATATGCCATCGGCCCAGGCACCTGAACCGCTAGTGCTGAGGATCGATTTCTCTCTAGGACTTTAGGACTATTGGACAGGCTATAGATTAGGGTCAGAAGATCCTAGTGCTTTCTTGAAAGAGCGGTTTAGCATGGGTAGTGAAGACAGATATTGTCCCTGCCCATTCACCTATCTGCCTAGACTCGTGAAACATTGGCCTAAGTCCCAAGCCCATCCTTTTCGGGTGCTACACATCATTGAGTGGATTTTGCTGGGTATTGCCGTATCAGAGCTGCCGTGGGAAAGTCTGCCCTATTTGTCTGATCTTATGGGCAGCTCACTGGCGGAGACGGAGCCCATACCGTTTGCCTGGTTCTGGAGTCTAATGTGCCTGTTGTTGCTGGGGCTACTGGGGCGGCGTTTACCCATAGGGTCAGCCGTCAGCAAGTGGGGATATACGGCTGTCCAAATTGGACTGATTTTAGTGGCAACGTCCTTGGCCAATTGGCAATCTCCGTTTTTGATGCCTTACCTTGTGGTTATGATTCGTGGGTACTTGATTTTTAGCCATCGGGAGCGCTGGGTGCTGGCAGCGCTAACATTTGGGATTGCGATCTCATCTCTGGCTATTCCCCTGCTAGATATTCCAAGACTACAGTCGGCCTTTAATGAACCTCTGCCGTTGACGACTGACAAGGTTAGAACCATCAGTATGGTGATCGGCCTCTACGGCATTGTGCTTTGTGGCCTAGTATCGGCCTTTGTGCTGCTGCTGGTTAATGCCCTACTGGCGGAACGTGCCAGCCGACAACAGTTAACGGTTGCCCACCATCGGCTACGACAATATGCGCTTCGCATTCAAGATCAGGCAGCTTTGCAAGAGCGTAATCGTATTGCCCGAGAGATTCACGATGCCGTGGGCCACAGCCTTACTGCCCTACGTATTCAACTAGAGAATGCACGATTGTTTTCTCACTCTGATACCCATAAAACAGAGGATCACCTGAAAGTAGCACAACAGCTAGCTGCTAAGGCCCTCAGTGAAATTCGCCAGTCTGTTTCTACGCTACAATCTGATCCGCTCCAGGGTAAATCGCTCATAACAGTTTTAGAACAGCTGTGCTTAGACTTTCAACAACATATGAACGGCGAATTTGTTTATACCCTTGATGTTCTTCGTCCGTTGCCAACAGAAACTAGCGCCACCGTCTATCGACTGCTGCAAGAAGCCATGACCAATGTGGCTCGTCACAGCCATGCTGATCGCATTAAGCTGCAGGTGAAAACAGAATCAGGCTACCTGTGGCTAATATTAGAAGATAATGGCATCGGCTTTGACCCTGCCAAAAATACGGCAGGTTTTGGTCTCAGTAGCATGAAAGAGCGTACGGCAGCGATGGGTGGGCACTTACAATTCATTACAGCCCCTGGTGAAGGCTGCCAGCTTAGGGCGCAATTGCCGTTAGTTGAGGTGATGGCGTGATTCAGCTAGTGATTGTGGATGACCAGGCGTTGATTCGTCAGGGGTTAAGCAGTTTGTTACAGACTAAGCCCGATTTACGGGTGGTGGGCGAAGCGCAGAATGGCCAGGTGGCGTTGGAGTTAATTGAGTCGTTAGTGGGTACCCCAGACCAACCGCATCTGATTTTGATGGATGTACGGATGCCGGTGATGGATGGTGTAGCGACAACGCAGCAGATCTGTGAGCGATGGGCAGATATTAACGTGTTAATTCTAAGTACGTTTGATGATGATGCCTATGTTACCGATGCGATGCGCTATGGCGCGAAGGGCTATCTTCTGAAAGATACGCCTTCAGAAGAGCTGGCAGAGGCGATTCGGTCTATTCACAAGGGATATACCTATCTGGGGCCGGGGTTATTTGCGAAAACCCAAGCGATGATGCAACGGGCAACTAGAGAGGTTCCGCCAGAGGTGTTAACCCTCTCCCCCAGAGAGAAAGAGGTGTTAAAACTGATTGCTACTGGGGCCAATAATCGCGAAATTGCTGCGGCTCTAACTATTTCAGAGCGAACGGTAAAAAACCATGTGAGTAGTATTTTGGGGCACTTACAACTTCGCGATCGCACCCAAGTTGCCTTACTAGCCAGTAAGTTTTTGCCATAGAGCACTGGCCCTATAGCCTTTGTCTTTCTAAGCTAGAACACGCTGTCGTCGGATATCGTATCTGGCTACGTAACTGGCTGGGCTAACCCGTAGATATATAACATCGTGGATCATGTTTGAGTGCTCTTCACTGGGTTGGTGAAACGTGAGGCTGTTGCGATCTCACTTTTCCTTGTAGGCGGCTACAGCTTGCTGACGATTTGACAAGATTTTGGCCTGCTTGATTTTAGAGAATTACCCTTAAATACCATTTCATGTACTTCCCTGATCGTTAAACTGAGATCTTGCACCTGGCAAGGAAGCATTAACCCGCCTTGGATTCAAAGTTGCAAGGCTAACTGGCTCAAAACCGCTCAAGCGGTTAAAGAATTCCTAAAAGCTCTATATCTAGGGCTGCCCAGCCAATCTTGTCCCTTGAGTGGACAGCCCTCAATTAGCGTTGGGTTTTGAACCCAACGTGGGTTTGAGCTTCACAACCGACCTTAGTGCGAGATCTGAGTCAAAGGACATCATGGATGCGTGATAAAGGCTCAATGTCTAAACAACCCTAAATATCTGACTGAATTTCAATAGATTCAGCAATGACTCCAGTTGGTTGACTAGCTACAGTGCCATTGATTTGAACGTTTTGGCCTGGACTCAGTTGGTTGGCATCAGAGGAATTAGAGCCTGCGGTGACCTGCGTCTCTTCTAGTAACTGCACATAATATTTTTGGTTGTCAGCTGTTTCAACAACCAATTGAAGCGGCCAACTTTCCATCACTTCAGTAATCTTGCCATTGAGTTGGATAGCTTGAGTAGTCATGGCGGAATCAGTGGCGACGGGACTGGGAGATTCAGAAACGGCTACTTCGGGTGAAGAATCGTTGGTAGACGCAGTCTGGCAACCCAACAGAGAGATAATTAAGCTCAGTAAATAAACCGTTGTTACAGCTCCCTTTACTGACAAGGGTAGCGAAAATATCATGGGTTGTCCTCCCAGAATAAAGTCGATTGACACGTAACACTCTGGGCACGTGTCAATCGATGTGTGTTCTCATCTAAACTTAGTTTAGACAACGAATGGGGCTGACGATTTTGGGTACAGCCCTTACAGTCCCAGATTCTTCCATTCCAGCATGCGGTCAAAAACAGGACGAGTAATCCGTGTTGACTTGTTAGGACACCCACCATAAGCGTGGATACCCACAGCATGGCGCTGACCATCACGGTAACGCCAGACAGGACTGCCACTCTGTCCACCAGCGGTATCTAGCATGTAGTACAGACGACGATTGGTGACTCGAGTGATCCGACCAGCGTTAAACCACTGTGTACCAAAGGGCTTGTCACCTGGATAACCGGAGTTGTTTACCAGTAAGTTGTTGAGTGAACTGCTCGATAAGCTGGTAAAGCCAAACCAACCGACTCGGTTTCCCAAGGTATTGTTGGGCAGAATGACGGCTCCATAGTCATATTCGGGACTGCGATCGCGAGTCCAACCGGTGACGCTTCGGAAGGACGTTCCGACCTGAGATCCATAGGGTCGATTCGCCGCATCCATTCCTGGAATAACCTCAATGCGTCGAGCCCAGCCCCCTGCAGCGTGGCTATAAACACAGTGACCAGCCGTCATCACAGTGCGGGGGCCTATAAACCAGCCCGTACACCCGCTTGTGCGGCCATCGGCCCGAGTGATGATGAGCTTACAAATGGCTCGCCAAGGATATCGATTGGCAGGCGAAATACGAGCTCGATTATCAACACCGCAGACAGATTCAGGTTCGTCGTCAAACTCTAGGGCACCAGCTTCAGGTAAATTCTCAAATTCCTCTGTAATGGTAATTTGTTCACCTAGAGTGCCTTCGTTTTGAGCGTAGGTATAGTCAAATCCTAAAACGGATTCAAGCTCTCCTACAGCTTCAGTGCCATCAAAACTCTCAGAGACTAATTCTGTCTCTTCTGTTGGAGCTGTGCTTTCGCTCGATACTGACTCGTGTAAACTCTCGTCAGTGGGCTTGGTAGATGGATTTGGCGTCTCTTCTGAAGAGACAGCTTGATGTTGAGTCATGACAAATACTCCTTAAGGGTAAGTGTGTTTTTGCAGAAACTAGGGCTGCCTCATTGGTGGCAGCCTCTTGATTCATGGATTTTTTACGATGCCTCGATAATGGCTCAAACAGTAGTTCAATGAGAATCACCCCGATGGGTGATTTCTTTCTTTTGTGATTTGTGAGATATGGAAGGGAGGATTATCTTTCTCAATTAATGACATCCTCAATAAATGAGAATATCTAGGACGACCCTTCTGTGATCATTGTCACTGAATTGTCTCAGCGAATTTCAGACATGGCTTAAGACTTTCCAGAGAATGTCCAGATTAGACTCAGTGCACCCTAGCATGCTGGTAAGTGTCAGGTAATTCACATCAGCACTACATTGATGACAGTGGGGGCCGTTCAGGGTGCTTTCAATACGAATCAGCCAGGCTCCCGGATCTGTTTTTGAGACATTAAGGACGTGAATGTCCGGTAGATCAAGCGGAATGCGAATGGAGTTATCCATAGTGCCTCCAGAGGATTCACCACCGTAATCATCCCACAAAGGACATGCTCTCGTCCGTAACACTAGATATCGTAATCAACCACGGCAGTTCCAGAAGAGCCTTAATCCTTAAGGATGGGTTGCGATCGCACCCATCCTCAATCCAGCATCCAAAGCCTCGGCCCGTGGAGTATATAAAGCCAAAAAAATCCCCTGGCGAAGAACGGTCAGGGGTTTGCTGTGCTTTAAGTGGATTTGAGAGATAGGAGAGCTAATGAGTTCTCTGTTGTATGAGAATTTAGGCGATTCCAGGAGTATCCCACACCGTTTTTTGTGATCGTGCCTGCGAGCACTGTGGCGTGAGTTGATGAGGTCTTGCCTAGATGATTCAACGCATGGTTGTTTGCTGTGGCCCCATACGTTGTAGCGTTGGGCAATTAGTCTAGGAAAGCTTTAAAACACGACAGCACCCAGAACACTCGACCGAGGAACTCTTCTAAGGTAAACAAAACTTTTAAGAGTTGTTGTATATCAGGCGAACCTACTATAAACAGGGCTCTCTAGTGCAATTAAGAAGGAATATCAGTGATGTGTTTGGGCACTGTTTTTGAAACGTTGAACGATTCTATCAAGCTATCTATCGTTAGACCTCCTTTTGTTGTGACTATGAGCTTTTCAACCCATGTGTACAGCATATTCCAGTGGTGCTGAGATATCTCTTGGGTGATACAAACGTTAACTTGTTATTTGTCACTGCTGTTACTGCCAAGTAGTGAGATAAGTCTATGGAGCGACAGGGTAGAAATGGGTTTGTGATGGCAACGCATCCTCTAGACTAAAACCAAAGTATGAGGTGTGTTGATGGTGGATGAGCCGCGTTTGCTGATGACTCGGTGGCCGAGGCTGGTACTGTGGTTTATTTTGTTGCGGGATGTGGTGGTTCCGTTGTCAAGCGCAACGGAACCCACGCTGCTGCGGTCCTTAGTGGCTACGTGGCCGAGTGCTGATTCATCCGCCGTCGGCTTACTAGCGGCGTGGGGCTTCGGTCCCCTTTTGAGTCATAAAAAAGCCTCTACCAAATCGATAGAGGCTTAAGGTGTCTGTTGCAGGAAAGAGAGAGTTTGAACAGCGTCCAAGGGCTTAAACGTCATACATGCGAGATTCAGGGGCGTGGGGATTTTCGGCACAGTAGCGGGCAAAGGCCGTGGTTGGACTTACCTGTTGCTGGTGGGCCTTAGCTGTTTGTAGTTCTTCAACGGTTTCCCAGGCAATCGCGGCATCAATACTTCTGAGGCCATGCATCTCAGTTAGTCGACGAGCATGTTCTAAGGCAGCTTTTAGCCGAGTTTCAAACGTTGCTTTAGACAAAGGCTTCTGTGACGGCGTAGAGATTGGAGAAACTGTAGACGATGCAATTGTGGTGTAAGCCATGGTGAGAACTGGTTTGTTGTGAACTGTTCATAGCTTATACATAATCCTGGCAAATATAAAGGTCGCAAATATATAAGTTGTATCTATGATTCATCAGCTTTCTTTACCTATTTGCGTTGAGGTGGCACTCAGTTGTGGTTATATGATCGCTTCACCTAAGGAAAAGCCTCTACCAATTGGTAGAGGCTTAGAGTGTGTGTTGGAGAGTCTGAGTCGAAAAGGGTGCCCTGGGAATGAAGCTTTCACAGATTAGGGAGTCTGCACCGGGCACCCAAAACTGTCAGCCAGAGTACCGAAACCTTTCGGCCCCGGGCACCCAAGCTTGGGTACCGCAACAGCTCAGCGATCTGTTAGCGGACGGACTTAGTACGAGCATCCAGTGCATCAAGGCGAGCTTCCTGGATGTTATCGACTGCTTTAGTGCGGGCATCTAGCGCATTCAAACGAGCGGATTGAATATCCTCAACGGCTTTGGTTTGGTTATTCAGGTGCTCTAGACGTAGCTTGTGGACGCTGTTCTTGGTGCGAGCATCCAATGCATCAAGACGAGTCTCTTGTATGTTGTCAATTGCTTTAGTACGAGCGTCTAACGCATCTAAGCGAGCAGCTTGAATGTTATCGACAGCCTTAGTGCGGGCATCGAGGGCATCTAGTCGAGTGGCTTGGATATCTTCGATGGCCTTGGACTGGTTGTTGAGGTGCTCAATGCGTAGTTTATGGACGGAATTCTTAGTGCGGCTGTCTAGCGCTTCGAGGCGAGCGGACTGAATATTGAAGCTAGCGGGCTCGACGGCGGCAGCAACGGGTGCGATCGCAGCGGAGGCAACGAGAACAGTTAAAGCGGAAAGAAGTGTGCGTTTCATTGTTAAAGCTCCTTAGTGAATCGGTGAAGTGTTTGTTCGCTTCATTGATTACAAGAATGCCGGGGCTACCTGAACGCTATCTGACCGTTAACTGAAGATTGCTTAAGGGGTTTCTGAGATTGGCTGAGGAAGTTTGGTGATAGGGGTCACAAGGTGGGTTTTGAGTTGCGTTGGCGGAGCCGCTCCAGCGGAGCATCGCAACTCAAAACGTCTTTGATTGAAGGACCTTTTTCATACAGATCTGGATTTAATAGTACATAAATACTATTTTGAATAATAACCTTCTTGCGAGTGCTCAAATGAGTCATAACAAACACCATCAGCTACCCGATCATGGCCTGCAGCTTTACTTATCTGAAAAGGCTTTAGGCTCCTTTTTGCGTACCTCAATGAGTGGGTGTGCCGGATCATAAAGTCAACAGAGAGACCAATAAGAAGCCCCCACGGACGCTAGGTTCATGGAGGCTTCAGTTTAGATATAGAGTGGTATTCAATAAATCGTTCTTCTATGAGTCCACTCTAGGTCGGAAAGAGTCACATCGGATCCGTTACCGGGCAATTCCATCGTCTCCTCACACAACTATCAAGTTTGCTCGGCTTGTGTCTGCGATCACAGCTTTAAAACACAACAGCACCCAGAACAATCGACCAAGGAACTCTTCTAAGGTAAACAAGACTTCTCAGAGTTGTTGTATATCAGGAAAACCGACTATCAACAGGGCTCTCTAGTGCCAGTAAGAAGAAATATCAGTTGATACAAACGGTAACGTTGTTATTTGTCTCTGTTATCCTTGCCGATCAGTGAGATAACTCTATGGGATTCTGTGGTTGATGCCACCACGAGCGGCAAGGCTATCCGTTTAGAATCAGGCACTTCAATCGTAGGGTAAGCACCGATGCGCCGGCCCATAGCTTTGGCTTATGGATAGTATAGATCTTTTTCTGTCAAGTTTATTTGCAATTCGTTATATTTTTCGTTACATTGGTTTACATAAGAACGCACACATAAGAAAAAGGCTTCAGAACATGTACACCACTACTAACGAAACCGGGCAGCTCAATAACTACGCCACAGAGCCCGAAATGTATTTCGCTTCCTACCCTGCACCTGAGCAACAGCGTCGTTATTTGTTCCAGGGTGGTCTGGCTACGCTCCTCATCAGCGCACTGATGCTGACTGCACTTTCCGTT
The DNA here is from genome assembly GCF_032906605.1 of Leptothoe sp. LEGE 181152. Classification (NCBI taxonomy): domain Bacteria; kingdom Bacillati; phylum Cyanobacteriota; class Cyanophyceae; order Nodosilineales; family Cymatolegaceae; genus Leptothoe; species Leptothoe sp. LEGE 181152. The sequence goes on along the minus strand of NZ_JASATU010000006.1, from coordinate 153,577 downwards.
AGCTAGTTCATCAACGTCTATTCACGTCACACCACACTTCAACACAAGGAAACGCAACTATGTTTGGTATTTTATTAGCCGTTATTATCGTGGGTTGGTTGGCCGCCTCCATCATTGGCACCCAGGCCTACTTCTTCGGAGAGCAATCCAAGCCCATCCATGAACGCAACTGGAACTCCGATGGTTTTGAGGAGATTGCCAAGTTAGTCACCGGTCGTGAGACTGATTTCAACGAGCGTGTATATCCCTTTGGCGGTGACGCTTACACCAGTAACGTAGCCAACAACTAACTACATTCGTTTCACCTGACATCTACAACCTATTTCATCGGTCCCTAGCGGTTCTCTCTCCGACCCTGGGGATCTTCTTTTTTGCAAGACCATAATCGAGCTAACTGAGACGCTGGGGTCCCCATAGAGCGAGTGCAACTGCTAACATCGGTTACTCCGTAGGATGTTGTATTGAGCGTTGATTTATTACGAGAGTCGTTATTCAACCCCTGCGTAAGGAGTAGTGACCTAGTATAGGAGCGTCATCGTAGGTGTTGCTATTGAGCTGGCTTCCAATCAAGCCGAGGACAGACGCACAATTCCCGCGCTTGCAAACCACCGGAGTCAGCTAATGAGTGAATCTAGTATCGCCACCCGTGCCACCATTCAAATCGGGACCCAAGTCGGGACTCTAATCGTAGACGGTTTTATGTTGCCAGATGGCAGCTATTGCATGTCCCTGAACCAATCGTCGGGAGCCGTTGGTTTTGGGCCACAAAACGCCTCAGACTTTTTATCCTTAAAGGCCGTTAAATCGTTGTTAGGTCAAAGGTATGCGGATAATAATTCTCAGATAGAACTGGCCCCCAGTTGTCACACCCGTGGCCGCATTCAGCTTCGTGCCATGTCGTTAGATGCCGTGGCCGCCTACTGGCAATGGCAGGCCTCTAGAGGTAACCGCGATGCCCTAGCTCTCTGCATGGCGTTGAAAAGTGCAACTTTGAGCTGCCGGTTTGATACGGCTTTTGGGGTTGAGCATTCTGAGCTTGACTACAACTAGAGGAGTACAGGGCGCATTTTAGAGAACCCTATGCTGAGGCAGCTGCGGAATTCCAGGCGAATGGGGTTGCAGCTGAGTAAGTCGCGATTGGCGGCGTTGCAACCGTTGGCAGGGTGTAATCCGATGCTGGCGCGGAAGGTGGTACGCAATGAGCGGCTGGGGCTAAATCGGTCAGTAAGGCCGCAGCATATGCAATATGTGGTGGTGATGCCGATTGTGGTGGCCTGTTTGATGACGTTTGGCATCGTACGGTTTATTGGGATGGGTACGCGTAATAAAAGTCTATATATATTTGGTGGGGTCCTGGTGGCTGGGATGACGATGAAGTCGTTAGGGCAGGTGCGTGGTGCGCGGAAGCGGCTGGGGCAGTGAAGTCCGTTTAAACTGTCAGCAGACGCTCTTCGAGGGTTTCCCAGGCTTTGCGTGAGATGCTAATGGATGATTGCTTACAGCTGAGTAGGAGTTCGTTGGCATACAGGTAATCGTCCAAGCGCTTCCAGTCATCTGTTGATAACGAGACATCCTCAGCTGTCAATCCTAATGCCTTGAGAAAAGTTGATTCAAGTTTATCGGCATGGTGGGGCCATTCGTCAGATGATTTTGACAGTTGATACATGTTTTCTCTTAGGATTAATAACTGGTTGGGTAACTCTTGGAATTCTGATGTATTAAAGAGTTTGTCGTCATTCAAGTAAATAGCGCTAACGCTGGCGCTAAGGCTGTTTATAGCATTAGCGCTGTCTCTGTCGATAGCACTATCAACAGCTCTCTTGATAGCGCTAGCGATAGCGATGGTCCTGCCTATGACTCTGTCGCTGGCGATGATTCTGGCTCTTTTGATAATTCTTACGATAGCTCTGCTTGGGGTTCTTATGCTAGCTATGGTGCTAGCTATGGCGATAGCGGTGGCAATCTTTGCGAATTTCTTATACTCAGAAGGAGGACCTTGTGTAGCTTGCTCTGCCCACTGGACTAAAGACTGTATTTTAGGTTGAGCATTAATATCTGTTTTGGTTTGTTGATATATGGTGTGTAGCAGCTCATGCCCTCGTCGTCCCATCAGTCCAACAACTAGCAAAAAGACTTCTCTCCAGCGTTGATCGCTTAGATGCTGACTGACTAATTCTGATGTTAGTTGATGATTAAAAATGTAGAGTGCTGTGAGATATTCTTGTAATGTAAGATGGGAAAATGAATAAGTGTCGGTAGCTCGCTCTACAATAATTCCTTGCTGTACTTCAATGGCTTGCAAAACTGCTGCTCCGTTTAAATGTGCTGGAGCATCAAGGGTGTCTGCTAAGAATGTGCTGATCCGGTTGGTAATATCCGACTTTGAAAAGAACAAACGGTCTTCTGTAATGCTGTTGTAGGCAATATCACTCAGAAGTTCTTTTTCTAACTCTGGATGGAAATCTTCGTAGATAGGAGATTGCTCCAACCTTTTTTGGGCAGACCACTCACTCAGTAAAATACTTAATGCCCTTCCATAGAGAGTGCTGCGCCGGTTGGGTAGTGTTTGTTCTCGTTCATAAACTAGGCACAGGAATGTTAGCAGTAGAGGGGTGTGGGCGAGTTCTTTAACTGCTTTGTTGTTAGACTGCTGTAGCAGTTTCCAGTATTTGTTGGCTGTATCAGTTTGTTGGTCTAGCTCAGAGTTAAACCAGCGTTGAGTGAATTGTTCAATTTGTTCGTCATCAAAGTCGGCAATGGTGACATCGGTAAACTGTTGGAAACTACTACGATAGGCTGCGGTACGGCAGGAGGCAATAAAGGTATTTTTATCATGTTGGATCGCAAAGGATTCAATGTTATCAATAATCTGATTTACATTTTCAGTGGGGACTTCATCTAGTCCATCGAGTAGAATCAACAGCTTTCCTTGATCGAGGGATAGTTTTGTAAAATCCCTAGCATTAGGGAAACCGCAGATTTTGAATTCTTTAGCGATAACGGCTGCTAGGTCAATTGTTTTGCGTCTAAAGGTTTTTAGTTCTATAAAGACTGGAATCTGTTCTCTTTGAAGTTGCCCTTGTTGTCCTTTGAGAGCTTCTAAGCCGAGTTTTCTCAAAAATGTACTTTTGCCAACACCTGGGCCGCCTAGCACCATCAGATATTGTTTTTCTTTGGCAATGGTGATGCCATCATGCCGTTTTTCAGTAGTCTGAAAGTTTCGCTTACCCTGGTCTCGGTAGAGCTGTTCTAAATCGTCTGGGCTGGCAAATTGACAAATGCTATCTTCGTCGAGAAATTTAACTGCGGTGTAAATTGAGGCTAGGGGTACAGGCTCTTTCATCAGTCCAGGCATGACTTTGACCTGTCCGTGGCGATTTTCGTACTTTAGGTGATAATTCTGTGAAGCTTTTAGGACTTGCTCTATGTCCCTGACGTCTTGACGCGCTTCGTGGATCTGCCCGACTAAATGAACGCCGGCTTTCCAGAGTTGCTCGAAAAGTGGAACAGCAATACCTCCGATGGCACTTTCTATCATGTCTGACCTTATCAAGTGGGCTCAAACTATAAGATAACGGGAAGTTATCCTCACGCTGTGATCTCAACTTCCTTACTCCTCGGCACCGTCCAACCGTTACCGTTAGCGCCAGCCGTCCTGGGTAGCTAGCTGCCAGACATCGACACTGATATAACCGGCGTGTGGCCGATGACCGGACCAGGTATGTCTGAGTCACCTTCCTGAAGCAATGCACAATCCATATAGAACTGTGTTGAGCATCTACGTTCCGATTTTGGGTGGTCTAATCTGAGATTGGCATAGTGCTTTGACCTTACCCTGTAGTTGAATAAACAATTAAAGTCCTTATTCTATAAAGCTATCGAAGCTCCAAGAACCGATGGCTAACTTGTAATTGAGTGTGACAGTTCAAGAACCCAGTTAAAGAGACAATTTGCCGTAGTGCTGAACACTAAAATTTTCCCAAAGTGCGTTGATATATTGCGTGCTTGTTATGAATCTTTGAGGTAAGACAAGATGCTCCAGCCTGCAATGGTCGCATTGTTAACAACAGGATTACTCCTATCTGCCTCAGTAAAGGCTCAATCAGTGGAACCTGTCGTGGGTGGCGAAGTACCTCAAACCACTGCTCCTTCCAAGGATAGCGTCTCACGTCTTAATGAGAAACAATCTAAATTACTGAGACTGATGAATGACGCTCGGCGTGAACGAGGTCTTGCACCATTGACGTTTTCGAGTTCTCTGCAAAGGGCTGCGCAGGCGCATGTTGACGATATCGTGGCGCATAATAATCGACCTACGCATACTGGCTCGGATGGTTCGTCGATGAGCGAACGTGTGCAACGAGAAAATTATTCTTATAGATACCTTGGTGAGAATGTAGCGGCAGGCTATTCCTCAGCAGAAGATACGTTTGAGCAGTGGATGAATAGTCGTGGTCACCGAGAGAATATTTTGAACCCTAACTTTTCTGAAGCGGGGGTCGGCTATTACATCAATGCTCCTGGAACGACATATGGTCATTATTGGGTTTTGGTTTTTGGACAACCAGCTCGCTAAATCTGATTGGTTGGTTTGTACGAGCACTATTGGCTATGTACTTTTGGGTAGGCCAACGACGCTATTTAAAGTCGTTGACATGGCTGTTGGGCATTCTTCGGACGATGCTTATGCTCATAGTTTGTGCGAGCTTTAATCCCGTATGTGATCGCAACGATCTCTGTAGCTGGCGTAGCCATCGCCCAACAGCCCAGCTTCACCACTCCCACCTCTTCCCCAGAACAACCCACCATCCAATCTAACGAAGCCCCCGCTGCCTCACCATTAACGTTTCCGTCACCATCACCGACGACCTCAAAGTCACCGTCGGCGATCGCATCTCCGTTGGCCAGCTGATCGCCGACCGCCCACGAGATCGCACTCGCCTAGAAGCCCAGGCCCGACAACTAGACCTCACGCTGCAACGCCTGGAGCATTCCACCATCACGCCACCGCTACCACCGGCTACACTGTCGGCTTGTTCATCAAGGAAAGCGAGGGTTTCCACCAGGGAGTTGACGCCTTTAACGGGGATAAGAACGTGATTGGATGCGCCAGCGGCAGTAAGGCTGATTTGCGATCGCGCTGCTTTAACGCATTCATTCGGACCTACCTATGGAGACAATGTATCCCATGAAGCTCATCGTGACGGCTGGCAATTTTTATATGGATATGTGTTTGCAGATATGCACATGATTCGTGAAAATCTCTGCTAAATGCCTCTCTAAAGACCGCGCTTTAAATGCTGTAAACCTTCCAAATAAAGCATTTCAAGTATTTGAAAAGTATTCCTTAAAACCGATTATTTACCTCTAGAATAAAATACAAAACGTAATGCAAAAAGGCTTGACAAGTGAAAAAAAAAAAACGTTATGCTCGTAGTGCAGAACATGTCGTGTGCAATCAAACTCAAATCTACCAATATTGCAGAGGGCTTCTTGAGATGGCTATTTCTCAAAATATAATTAGCTTTTGGTGCCAACGACCAAGAAAGAGGTGTCGAGTGAGTAACGGCCAAGGCTGATTGAATGCATACGTTATTCTGGATCAGCCTTTTTTCATTGAAGGATAGAGAGGCTGTGGACAATGGGTAGTCAAAAATTAGCAGGCGGTTTTTGATGACCTCTAAAGACGGGGTGAGAAAGATAATCCTGGAAATAGGTTACTTCCTCGATGGATGCAGCACCGTTACATATGAAATCGGGAAACGTTGTTACTCTTGAGTGCAAATGGATGTCGCATTATTGACCTCTTTTATCTCAAGGAACTACTGGTTACGCCAAATTCGGTGTAACCAAATATGTTTAGGATTGTTCACTGATTCGGGAGAGCAAACTCTTGCGATTAGGTCAGTGGAGTAGTGTAATCTTTTTCCTGAAACACATGTGTCATAGCCTTTGGCAAAGTATTCGCCGTAGGGATCATTGACGATAAATCCCGTTTTATCAAATCCTCGAATGACAATGATATGCCCTGACCGCGTGAAATAACCATGAACGATACAAGGTTTTCCAGCGCTAATGGCCATACGAATATCATCTAATGTTCCGTGTTCCGTGAAATCGTCGTGACAGTCTGGAAACAGTTCAACTAATTTTTTGAGATCCTGAGCACTATGGCGATCCAGACCTTTATATTCACAGGCTTGGTAAAGCTGATCTTCTAATTGGGGTTGGCTGCCATTCCCTCGGATACCCAAAGACCAGAGACACATGGCAATGCTGGTTACATTACAGCTGCCATGGGGGTTGAATTGGTTATCTATTTGAGAAAAGTAGGTGACATCTAAGTCAATATTGCCAGGCTTATCTACAATGCGTTGAAGCATAGCTCCCTCTTAATCTAAGGATGAGCAATTTCTGCCATGAATGTATGGCAGGACATAGTGATTGCTTTCTAAAAGACATTCCTTACGCGTTTTTTTGGACTTTTTCGATTTATGGCCACATTTTGATTGGCCTGTAACAGAGCTGTGACTGCCAAGAGAATGTCCAACCATCTTTGCCGAGACATTGTCTCTTGGCAAAGGCATAATTTGCTGTCAAATCTTCCCGGTCAATACACTCAAATGTCTAAACTGGCACTGCCTCCAACCTCTAATCTATCTGAACAACAACTCCTCACAAGCATTCAAGCAGGAAATCTGGCCGCATTTTGGGATCTATGGCTTATATACCAATCTTATTTGTCATCCCGTTGTCTCCATTGGACAGGGGGGAACTATAGCGATGCCGAAGATATCCTCAGCCTGGCTATGTATCGTGCCTGGGAGCAAATTCCTCGCTATGCAGCTTGTTTAGAAAACCCTAAGGCCTGGTTGACCAAGCTAACCCATAACCTTTGCGTTAATCAGCAAGTAAAACGACAGCGCCAGGCCATTCCCTTAGGGAATATAGAAAACTCTGCATCGGATATTAATGCTTTGCCTGTGGTTAGCAGTCTAGAGTCACCTGAAGGTGTCCTACTCCGACGTGAGATTTGCAACTATCTGCTCAAGCTGATTAAAGGTCTGACGCCTCAACTGCGTGCACCCCTCTTACTGCATTACTATCAAGGCCTTAGCTGTACTGCCATTGCCCAACAGCAGCAGATATCTCTGGCCACTGTTTATAAACGGTTACAAATTGCCCGAGATACTCTTCGGCCCCAGGTACAGCAATATTTAGCCGGACACAGTTGCCTGACTACAGTCCCTGTCGCCACCAATACTGATCCTGATTGGCGTTCTCTCATTCCCCAATCTATTCCATCCTCCCACGAAACAATTGACCATACCATTCTTGCCACATGTCTGATTTCCCAGTGCCCTGGATCGTACAAGTGAAACGCGCTGATGGTGTTTTACTTACTGTCAGGTTGTTGCTTCCTAAAAAACCTATCCGACAGGCTCAGAAACTAAAGACCCTCACCCAATATGTTCAGCGCCATCCATCTGGTTGGAAAAAACGCTTAGCCCTGGCCGAACTCCGCTATGAAATGGGCCATTGGGAAGAGGCCATTTTAGATTTCCGCTGGGTGCTAGCCCGACAACCCAATCTACCTCAGGGGCTATCGGTGCGCCTCAAGCTCGCCAAAATGCTGGAAATATTAGAACGACCAGCAGAGGCGATGCCTGTCTATCAGGCTGCCCTTAATCGAATTACATACGAACCAAGCCGACAATACTTGCAACAGGCCATGGAGTCTTGTCAGAAAAACGTCGATGTGGCTGCAAACGATGACAACCCCCACAGGGAGGAGATATAGCAATGCCCATGAGACGACGAGACGATATTGACGATCAGAGTCGCAATTTAAGCCCTAATCTGGATGAATCTTCTAAAGTGAATCAACAGATGGAAGAGAGGGAAGAGTTTTATGAAATTCTAAAGTATGTGATCATACCTGGCTCAATTGGTGGAGTCGGTGGTGTTTTGCTGGAATTGAGAGGAATTTATCTAGCAGATTCAGAACTCACTGAAGTCCAGGTGGAGTCAACAAAGAATCATTGGTTACCGGTCCTTTTCGATAAACCAGGAGTTTTCAGCGTCGATTTTTTGCTTTATTTGCTGGTTAGCTTGATTTTAGGAGCTATTTCAGGGTTTATTTTCACTTTTTACACCATTGGTACGCCTAGTGGTAAAAATCGCTGGCGCGTCGTTTCCAGTGCCATGCTATTCAGTCTATTCTTTCCTACCATTCCTAAATTTATCCATCAATCCTTTTCGAGTCAGGCTGAACGCACTTATCAAGAGGAACTAGTGAGACTAAGAGAAAAAAAAGAGGACATAACAGAAGAAATAAATGAATCTATCGATGACTTGGCTGCAATGGATAGTGCCATCAATGATCGCGCTATAACTAGGGAGCTTATAGAAACTTATAAACGGTTGATCCAGATCAATGATGAGAGCCCAGCAGCGAGGATGGAATCCATCCGTGATTTAGGAGATCTGGCGATCAACAATAGTACTCGCCAACCCGAAAGTGTGGAGCAGGTGCAGAAAATTTTAGAAGACATTAGTCAAGAAGATCCTGATCTAGAGATCAGGGAAGAAGCCATGCTGCAACTTGAGCGCATTGATGAGACACAACATGCATTTCCACTGCCACCTCTACCGCCTTTTTAAGTCTTAAATACACGATATATCGACTTCGTCACGAGGGCATAGCCATCAGCCTCCACTGAGGCCTATCCTAATTGACCTCTTAAGACATTGGAGAGAGATGAGCGTTGCTCTTTTTAATTGGCGTAAAGACAGCTCAAGTATATCAAAAAAATCAGGTATCTAAGCCTGATTTTGTCCTAAGGGAGGGGGGAAATGCTGGACTCAATAGCCTATTTAAGGGGCCTCATTGGAGTCTTATCAGGGGAATTAACCCCTGGAGCACCCAATCGAAGTTTACAATTAAAGGATAGTTTTCCATGACTCAACATCCGTATGATATAAATTTAGCCGAAGCCAACCACCTAAACAAGAAGAAATGGTGGAGGATATCTAATGCGGTTTCAGGTATGTTTTTAGGGCTTATTGGCCTTATGTGGTTTTATACCACAAAGCGCTATGAACCCAATACTCAACAATTAACAAACAAAGCAGAAGTTGACAAATTTTTATCAGAAAATTTTTCTGATTTGCCCAATAGAAGAATACCAACTGGGGTCTTTATTCAGTCGCTTAAATTCAATAGTTCTAGTGAGGTAAACTTTTCTGGATACATTTGGCAAACCTATGATCGCTCAGAATTTGAAGGCACTCCTACTCAGAATATCCGTGTCGGCTTTGTATTGCCTGAAACTGTGGAAAGTGGCAATAATATTGAACCAAAACTATCTTATATACGAGATAAGGGCAGCCAGGTCGTGCTTGGTTGGTATTTTGAAGCTACCCTAAAACAAAAGTTTAAATATACTAAATACCCTTTTGATCATAAAACAGTATGGATTCGTATCTGGAGTAATGACTTTGAGCAAGAAACTGTCCTTGTACCTGATCTTTCCTCCTATGCTGCTACTGACATAGATGATGATTTTGGTTATGACGAAGATATTGTTTTAGGGCAATGGAAATTATTAGAAACATTCTTTGATTATCAAACAAAAAGCTATAACTCTAACTTTGGATTGAGTGATTCAATTATTACAGGCTCTCATCCGGAACTCTATTTTAATATTGTCATAAAACGCCGATTCTTGAATTCTTTTGTGATTTATATTTTGCCCTTAAGCCTGATTGCTTGTCTGACATTTTCAATGTTGCTAATGGTTTCTAAAAATCCAGAACGCTCATCCTTATTTGGGGTGAATCCGAGTGGGGTTATTGGCGTATGTTCCAGTCTATTTTTTGTAGTGTTACTTTCCCAGGTGCAAATCCGTGAACAGTTTGCAGGTGCAAATATTGTTTATATCGAATATTTTTACCCACTGATGTATGGGGCGTTATTAGCCGTATCGGCTAATGCTTATCTTATCTCTTTGCCTAACACTGGGAATAATTCTATTTTAAGCTGGATTGAGTCAGGGGATAATATTCATCCTAAGCTAATGTATTGGCCTCTCCTGTTGGGGAGTGCCACATTAATTACGGCACTTATTTTGTTGCCAAGTGAGCCTGACAGCTCTGTGGATGATCAGCTTGTTGTTTACGACACGGTGTTGTCTAACGATCAACGTTTGCAAGCTACTCAGCGACAAGATAGTTAAAAGGCATATGGGGCAGCATGTCGGTCTAACACTGAGCAGGTACGATTTCCGATTTTGTAGGGCGTTCCCTAGCCACATCTGCCCCTTTTTTAGCCTTAACTACAGAATAAGTTGGCTTCAGCTTCTCGCCGTCGTCGTAATCCTGCTTCAGCAGCAGTCCCTGGGTTTCGGTATTTAACAAATTGTTCTTTAATCCAGGTCTTATCAGTCCAACGGTCTGGGGAGTCACAAACCCTTGTAATTGACTGGAACCCATCACCGCCATAAAAGCCAGCACCCAGGTTATAGGCAAAGCTGTAAATGGCTCCCCGTTGGTTATCGTTCATCTTGCTCCAGGTGGGGATATGTTCCATGGCGGCACGGGTAGAGTGCTCTATATGGGCAATCAAATAGTCTTCAGCTTCGGCGCGGGTGATGATATCACCTTGTTGGACTTTGCATCCATTGGGATAGGTAGTGGTGCCGTAGCCGATGGTAGGCACTTGCCAGCCATGGATGGGGTCGGCATAGGCTTTAGCTCGTCCGTCAGGGAGTTTGTCGGCGTAGCCTTCAAATTCTTTGATCAGGTCAATGCCTGTTTTGGGGATGCTTCCCGATGAAATGTTAGCCGAGATTATGGTGGTTCTGGACGTGGATTGTTGAGGTTCGAGGTTAATAACCTGGCCGTTTTCGAGGAGGTCAATGGTAGTTTTGTCGATGTACCAGGTGTTATAGCCTCGGATAGCGATTTGGTGATTGTTGGCGTCTTTGCCAAGGGTGATTTTAAGGTAATCACCTTGGAGTAGGTGGGCAGCGATTTCGATGGTTTTGCTGGTTTGAAGGAATTCTTTCTGGGTGGTGGGTAGGTCAGTGGCAGGAGTCGGGCTGAGGGTGAGCCAAGTATCGGAGTTGATTCGAATTTGGTATGACATGGTCACGAGGTTTCTATAGGTTTTGTCTTTTAAGACATTTGGTAAGTGCGATCTTGGATTTTTTTTAGTTGAGTCGATGGTCAGAATAATTGTTGCTATGTGAGAGTTAGCCTGTTCTTCTATACTTGGCTTTGTACAATTAAATTTAATTAAATTGCCAACGACAGAGAAAATCTAACTTGAGAAAATCAAAGATTAGCTGCTGGAATTGTCTTAAGTATGAGCAAGTAGGGAGGATATTTCCTACGATTCTCTAGAATACTGTTGGATATGTAGATGTGTTGGTCGTTGGTTACGAAATTAATCGAACGAATTCTAAGTCAGCGATCGACGAAGTTCACACGTGATGGCAGGTGGATCTAGGGATTATAGAATGTTGGAAGCTATAAGTACCCGATTGGGATATAAAATTAGAGACATTTTTGGTGGACGATGCTCTACTTGCTCAGTTAGAAACGCCACTCAAAAGATTGATTATGCTTAGAACAAACAGAACGCAATTAATTCAATTGGCAGCAAAATATGGGATAAATTCTGAGCAAAGAGGTTCCTTTGCAAGAGACGTAAAGGAGAAATTTGAGCGGATACATACAGATTGTTTTGATATGTGTGAAAGACTTTTAGACCCAACACCAGATTTAAATAATCATCTTGATCGATTCTTTGGTCAACATGACGAGCAAGTAATCAACATGGTGAGACAGGTTTTAAGTGAAATGGCCAACATTCTTGCATCTCATGGCTCTGTAACTATAACCCATGCTGCAAGACATAATCCGCATGAATATGCACACGTTTGGGTCGATGGAAGGCAAATTCAGCCACCTGTGATTATAATCTATACGAATAATATGTTCATTCATGAAATAGAACATGAACTCAATAATCGATATCTTACCTTAGTCCATGAGCTATCACACATATGCTCAGGAACCGAAGATTTCAAGTACGACCAGGAAGTGTTATGGGATGAGAATGCCTTAGAGCAAGGGCATAACGGCATGTGTATTCCCCCACTCCAAGATCAGAGATACACACCAGAAGAAGCGATAGCAAATGCAGACTCATATGGATGGTTCATGGCGAGGATGTATCAACCAGCAAATGTATGAAAATAACAAACTTACCAATGCACACGAACTAAGGCTACTAGGTTGAGATTTACTCAGCCTGCTTCTATACCATTGTCCTGGAACGTGAATAAGGAGAGATCAAAAATAAAATCTCTCCTTATTTCGACAATAAGAGTCTCTAATTTCAATACAGTTCGACTCAACTTGCTTTCCCAAAGCTTCTTCCCTGGTCTTACAATCATGAGCAATCCCAATGGTCTCTGTCCATCAAGCCATTCACATTACAGGCACCAATACCTACAAATTTGGCCCACCCAAAGGCCTGACCCTACCCATTAGCGATGCGCCTGCTGATACCGACTGGCAGCGCTGGGCTATGCTCCACGATGGTGTTGACTACCGTCTTTACACCTTCAAAGACAGTAGCCCTGACACCCTCTACCAATTTGGTTGGACTGGTCAAGCCTTGCAATATAGTCATAAGTCAGTTCCTCAACTGACGATCCAGGATATTCCCCAAGACGCTGACACCAGCAGTTTTTCCGTCACCTATGGTGAAGACAATTATCGCCTTTACCTGCGTCAGTTTGGTCACCCCACCCAGCTATACCAATTTGAATGGAACGTGGCTGCCATGGCTTATATGCCCTGTTCTGGCAAAAGATTTCAACTCCAAATCCCTGGATTCCCTCCTGATACCGATTGGCATCGTTGGTCCATCCTCAATAGTGGCGGCACTACCTATCATCTCTATGCAGCTAAACTCGGCAGCAACCATGAGATTTACGAAGGTAGCTGGCATAGCCCCGAAGACGACTATGGTGACAGCGATACCTACAATATTTTCACCCTAGAAGGGATGCCTCCAGATAGCAACCTGGCAAGCCTGGAGGTGCTCCACGACGGCATTGACTACCGACTGTATTTGCAGACGCTCTAGCAATTGTTTAGAGCAATCTCCATCTTTTTGAAATGTGGTGGGCATTGAGGACATTGTCTGCAGCAATCATCCGATAAGGTGATGTTTTTTGTTTAACCTAAACCAAAGGAACCTAAAGGCATGAACTATCAAAAGATCCTTACAGAAATCAATCGTAAAAAGCTCTCAATCGAAGGAATTCAAGCATATGACCAAGGTAAGGAGTCTATTAAAGAACATATTAATATTCAAAATGGAGTTTGTCGTGCGTTAGTTATAGAGTGGTTGAAGGCAAAGAAAGATGATAGTGACTTTTGGAAGGGCAAGGGCACTGTTTCGGAGCCATTATTGCAGGAGGTCAATAGACTCAAAGATGCTGTTGACCTACAGACAGAATATGAAAATGCATCTGGATCTCGTTTCGTCCCCGATACTGCAACAAAAGATACGCTAGAGAAATCTGGTGTTACTTACAAGCAGGGTAATGTTACAGCATCTGCTCAGCAAGGGTTTGCTGTAGAGTCTCTAGGAAATGAGCTCAAAAAAATTGCTGATAAAGTACTTGATTCTGATTCTCGTTTCTTTATCTTGAGCATTCAAGGGAATAGCGGTGCCCACTCACTGGGTATTTATAGGCCATATGCATCCATCGGAAAGTCCAAGGACGCATATCTTTTTGATCCTAATATCGGCGAATTCAAGTCCAATGGCAAACAAAATCTATGCTCGTTGCTAAAGATGGTTAATTCCGAAGGGTACGCTAATTCTGGAATGGATTTGAATAAAAGCTATATCCTCTGGAGTTTTTCCGGTTGATGTTGGTTTGATGTTTGGTCGATTGAGTTGGCATACACAGCCCAACCAGGCATATTTCTTGTGTAATCTGACTGATCGACCTTTTCCACATATCCTCAACTCAGAAAAATCAGAAATCTCTCCAAAGATTGTCTTAAAGATGAGGCGGGATACAAAGTGAAACCCCTCTGTATTCCAAGCAACAGATCCTCTTACGGTCAATGCGGTTCAGTTTAATAGTTTACACACGCTTAGTCTCACGTGTTTACAACTCTCCTTAAATTCCTGTTGATCCGTCACCTGTTGAACCGAGCCGTATTGATCTTTTCTTCTTTTTTATCGCTTCAGCCCATTCGCAACAGATTTTCCTATGGTGCTGCCCACTGCTCAAGTTTCCTCGACCACACCTCTTACTAACACCTTGAATCTACCCGGTCTCGCTTCCCTCTGGAGCCAAACCCTCGGCGACCCCAGTATTTGTATTGCCGTTCTTGATGGCCCTGTAGACCAGACCCATCCATGCTTTGAGGGCGCGAACCTTACCCGACTTCCCACCCTGGTCACCGAATCAGCCAGCAGTGGTGCCATGTCCGGTCACGGCACCCACATTACCAGTATTCTTTTTGGACAGCACAACAGTCCTATTCAAGGCATTGCCCCCAACTGCCGGGGCCTAATACTACCCATATTCTCTGATAACCGCCAGCGTCGGCTCTCTCAAATGGACCTTGCTAGGGCTATTAACCAGGCCGTTGAGCACGGAGCCCACATCATCAACATCAGCGGTGGCGAACTCGCTAACTCCGGAGAAGCAGACCCTATTTTGGCAAATGCCATTCGCAACTGTAACGACAACGGTGTTCTTATTGTCGCTGCCGCTGGCAACAACGGTTGTGACTGTTTGCATGTACCTGCTGCGTTGCCAGCAGTGCTTGCTGTCGGTGCCATGGATCCCCAAGGATTGCCTCTTGATTCTAGTAACTGGGGAAAAGCCTATCAAACCCAAGGCATTCTGGCCCCTGGCCAAGACATCGTTGGTGCCATGCCAGGGGCCAGGGTTGCATCCCTGAGCGGCACCAGTTTTGCTGCCCCCATCGTAGCGGGCATTGTGGCCCTTCTCCTTAGCCTGCAAAGGCAACAGGGTGAGGACGGCAATGCCCATGCTGTGAGGGCTGCCCTGCTCAAGAGTGCACGGCCATGTCACCCCGAGACGGGCGCAGATTGTCGTCGCTATCTAGCAGGAATTCTCAATGTTCCAGGCGCTTATGCCTTAATTTCTAACGGAGTAGAAACTATGTCAGATACCCCAGCCCAAGCTTTAGACCAAACCAATGGAGAATCTATTCTGCCCAGTGTTGTTCCTTCCAATGATAGTGCGCCTGCGGATACGGCTTCACCACCTAGTATTCAACCATCAGCCTCAGTAGAGTCCAATGCTCAACTGGTGCCTTCTGTGGCCACTATGCCTGCAGAATCGTCCCCTAGTGTTGCTATTCCCCTGACTGGGATGGCTCCCAATGCCTTGCCAGCCCAGGTAATGCCATCGGGGTGTGACTGTCCTACCAGTGTTTCTTCTTCCTCCGTTCTGCCCAGTAATACTGTGTTGTCTAAGGTTTATGCCCTTGGAGAGCTTGGCTATGACTTTGGTACAGAGGCCCGTCGAGATACCTTTAAGCAGTTAATGCCAAGTTTTAGAGCTGAAGACAGCGAGACTGAGGTACCGCCCAACCCCTATGATGCTAGACAGATGGTCTCCTATCTGTCGACTGAGGGTAACTTGTCCGAAGCACGCTCTCTGATTTGGACCCTCAATTTGGAGCTGACTCCTATCTATGCCATCGAGCCCATCGGTGAATTTGCCCGGGATATCTATGAACTTCTCATTGGTTTCTTGGCGGGTCAGGTGCTTGATGGTGATTCTAGTGGATTTATTCAGCGAATTTCGATCCCTGGCAACCTGAGTGGTCGTTCTGTACGGCTCTTTTCTGGGCAGGTAGTGCCTGTGATTGAGATGAAGAACGTTCGAGGCATGTACGGTTGGCGCATTAACCAACTGATTCAAGCTGCCATTGATCAAGCATTGGGTACGGCAGATGAAGATGATGAGGTAGACGAAGAGAAACTAAGAGAATCTTTGAAATTCTTCCTTAACCGGATTTACTATGATTTCCGTAACTTGGGTGACACATCCCAAGATCGTGCGCTCAATTTTGCTGCTACGAACGCATTTCAAGCGACTCAGATATTTGTAGATGCCCTTAAAGCTGAAGAGGGGGGCGGCTCTTATCAACTTTCTAACATTTCTGTTGAGCGCAGTCCCTTTTGCCGTATGGATTCTGACTGTTGGGATGTGAAGATGGTGTTCTTTAACCCGATCAATGACCGGGCAGCTAGAAAAGTCTTCCGGTTCACCATAGACGTTAGTGATGTTATTCCTGTCACCATGGGTGAAGTCAGAACATGGAAAGAAGCGTCATAAAGTCTTAGCGTTTGACCTTAATACAGTACTTTTGCAAACTCATTCAATTCAGGAGGCATGGCAATGGTGGTTCCCATCCAGGCCGGACATGTACCCCGAAATTGATCAGGGTATAGGTTCGGTTACGTAACAAATCCACAATTAATGGAGACAATCATGAATACACAATCTAAATTCAACAAGCTTCCCAAGCAGGCTTCTCCTGTGATTCGTCATACCGTTTCTACGGCTGCTACTTCTGGTGGTGGTGTTGAAGCAAATGGGTTTTTCGATATCCTGAAAGGTGCAGCTGGTGGTGCTTTGAATGCTCTTGGCTAATTCTTTATCTGACTATAGTGTCAATACTTACTTTTTTGGCAGCTCTTTTTAGCAAACCATGGCCTGCAAGGTTTCTGGAAATAGCTAATCTTAAGACCGAGTTTTGGCTCTGTTATTAGGTAACTCGGTTGCCAGTAGTTATCTGCTGGCAACCCCACAAAAACTGTTAAACATCATCGTTAGATACCAAAGAACCGCAATGCAAATTCCTTCTCCTCCTCAAGTACAGCCTGTGCAAAGGCTTTCTTTTACTAAGCCGGGTAGGGTCATTAAGGCATATACATGTGTTAATCTCAAGCCTGAATACCCAGGTGAACCACCAACATCAAAGACTACAGGTGAATTTGCTGGATATGTCAAAGTGCAAATTCAGCTGCTCCATGGTGCTAATTATAACGATCCGGGCTGTTACGGTGGTGCCATCGGCAATCAGGGGTGTCATCTTTTCTCTAACCGCCAGATGGGCTCTAGTCCTACTGCAATGGCTTCATGTCTGGCCGCCGGAGGTCTCTTTTAAACAGAGATTTTAACCTGCCTATTGCATCCTAGCTATTTCATCGCGTTTTATCTAGATAAGAGAAATTAGTACCATGGCCACGCCTAACAATACGCCTAGTAAAAACAATCAAGGGGATAATGGCTCAGAGAAACTGGCAGTCCCTATGCAACAAGATACGCTCTCTACCGAAACGCCAGAAAATGTGAAACAAGCCATTGAGCAAGCGAGTGCTATTCCTCAGGGGCTACTTGAAAACCCAACTCAAGGGTCCAGCTCAGATCTGAATATTAAAGATCATGTGGAAGCGTCTAAAGATGCGGTTAGTGAGATCCAAAAGGAAATGCCAAGTGTTGAATTGAAGGGATCTTTTATTGATAACCTGAAAGAGCAGTCGACTAGTAGTTCATCTTCTTTAATGGCTACTGGAATTCAAGCTCAGTGGCAATCTCACAGGGAAGTTAAACAATGTTTTGATGAGGCTACGTTCTCGGATTTAAGGGGATGTATTTGGCATTAAGTTGGCGTTTCTCGCTCTGGAATTGAAATGACCTGTTAAATTGCACGATGGTTTCCCTAGCATTGGTGGCCATGGTTATAAAAATCTAGAGTATTGCCTCTCCGACGGATCTGTAGAACCGTGGGTGAGGCTTTTGCTTTTTGGGTGGATACTCAAAAACGTCTGTATCGATACAGGCAGCGTTAACTATGTGGGCGTAACGGAGACTGGAGGCATACGCGATCAAGCCTTTCATTTAAAGCCAGGAGTACTAGTCATAGCTTTTCGACTTTCCAGGCGGTTTCAGTTCCATGGTTGCCTGCTTTGCTAAATCGGAATTCGTGGAATTCAAATGTGTCCTCTGAGGGGAGTGCCTCTAGGTCTAAAACATTGGCCAGCTGACTACTGCTGAGCCACCAGTTTTGGTCCGCTAGTTCTTGTAAGCCCCGTAGTTTACTGAGTAATTTCTCGAAGTCGAAGGCAGTGTTTTGAGCCGTCATCGCCAGTTCTGATGATTGAACCTGGCTCATGTCCACTGGACTGTCGGCTCGACGTTTGGGCAGCTTGGAGCTGCAGGCAGAGATGGACACCTATGGTCAGCTGAAGCAGCGTCGGATGAGCGGAGGTCAATAATTGTGATTCAGTTTGCGAGTAAAACCGCAACAGGTCTTAAATTCAGTAACTCAGGCGGCTAGGAGCGAGTTAACCTATGGGTAGAGCATCCCCAATGATGATGAAACTGCCAGAGCTAAAACGACATACCCGCCAAGTATGGGAAGCCCTCAACACCTGGAAAGGGGGTGTTGTTTTGCAGCCTGGAAACTTCGATAGTGAGCAGTCTAAGCCGACGCGAAAATGGTTGCCTTGGTAGGTAAGTAATGGTCGCGATCGCAACGCATAAATACTGTTGGAATACAATGTAGTCTGCTGCTAAAATCAGTAAATTAGTACTAACTTAGCCCTGGCCAGCGCTGGGGCTTTTTGCTGGGCGGCTGCGCCCTAATGCGCATTGCTTGTAGCATGAGGCGTTGAGCCAGGTTGAACGCTCGTTACAAAGTTGTATGTGCATCGTCTGTAGACCTGCGCGTTGCCAATGGAATTACCACCACCACCATCGCCGCTCAAGGTTACCCGTCAAAGCAACGCGTCAAGTCAAGCTTACAGCCTCCGTTATCCAGCCGCTGCAGTATGGCAATTTCAATCGCAGCCGTATTGACGACTTCTTGCTGCCCAGCATGCTCTAGAGCGCTGTCTGTAATTCTTCCCTGATAGGGCGACTTCATCCGATTCTGTCTAAGGCTACACTCCGATTTAGAGCATTTGCAGTTCATCAGCGGCAGCGGTGGAAAGCGTGGGACCAGATGGGACGCTCAAGATATCTGATATTTTTGTTAAAATTTATTACCTTAGGATAGGAGGAAGGCTCTACCAAGCAAAGTAGCTAAAGTTTAGAACTAGCCTTTTGGGCTGAAATGGGTTCAGCACTACCTAAAACTCTGTTATCTCTTTACAAAAGACACACTATGAAACTTTTTTCTCCTCCCTTTTTCATCAGACTGATGAGTCTGCTTGCTGCCCTGATGGTGGTTCCTGCCATAGCTAGCTGCCAAAGCCCATCGGAGCCAACGGCAGAAGTCACACCTGATGCTGAAGAACAGATTGCGGCTGATCCAGAGGTGGCTGCTGAGTCTTCTGGCGATACGATTGTTGATGTTGCGATTGCAAACGGTTCTTTTGATACACTGGTCGCAGCCGTGCAAGCTGCAGACCTAGTCGAGACTCTTAGCGGTGAAGGGCCATTTACCGTATTTGCCCCTACCGATGAAGCATTTGCGGCGCTTCCTGAGGGCACTTTAGATACATTGCTGCTGCCTGAAAACCAGGCAACCCTCGCTCAAATTTTGACCTATCACGTTCTTTCCGGAGAGGTACCTTCTGGTGAGGTCACTACTGGAGCAGTTGCAACCGTTGCCGATGAGGAACTGGAAATTGTTGCTGACGAAAGCGGCGTTACCGTAGGTGGGGCCACTGTTGTCACTCCTGACGTGGAAGCGAGTAACGGTATCATTCATGTGATTGATACGGTACTGTTGCCGCCATCGTTGGATCTTTCTGCTTTGGAATAGAATCGCTCTCTTCTGTCTGAGCGTTATGGCTGGGCGGGAGAGTCGCCCTTGTAAGACCTTAAGTTAGTCAATGCATTTTCCTTAGGTTCTAATCGTATACCAGTGCAAGCCTCTGCCAATCGGCAGAGGCTTGGCGTGTGTGGGGAGTCTGAGTAGAAAAGGGTGCCCTGAGAATGAAGCTTTCACAGATTAACGGAGTCTGCACCGGGCACCCAAGCTTGGGTACCGCAACAGCTCAGCAATCTGTTAGCGGATTGACTTCGTACGAGCATCTAGCGCATCTAGGCGTGCTTCCTGGATGTTATCGACTGTTTTAGTACGAGCATCCAAGGCGTCTAGCCGAGCGGCTTGAATATCCTCAATGGCTTTAGTCTGGTTATTGAGGTGCTCCAGACGTAGCTTGTGAACGCCGTTCTTGGTGCGAGCATCCATAGCATCCAGGCGAGTCTCTTGGATGTTTTCAACGGCTTTGCTACGAGCGTCTAGGGCGTCTAAGCGGGCTTCCTGAATGTTATCGATAGCTTTAGTGCGGGCGTCTAGGGCGTCTAGTCGAGTGGCTTGGATATCTTCGATGGCCTTGGTTTGATTGTTGAGGTGCTCAAGACGTAGCTTGTGGACGGTGTTCTTAATGCGAGCGTCTAGGGCTTCGAGGCGAGCGGACTGAATGTTGAAGCTAGCGGGCTCAGCGGCGGATGCGATGGGTGCAACGGCAGCGGATGCAACGAGAACAGTTAAGGCGGAAAGAAGTGTACGTTTCATGATTAAAGCTCCTTTGTGTATCAGTGAAGTGTTTGATTCGCTTCATTGATTACAAGAATGCCGGGGCTACCTGAACGCTATGTGACGGGTAACTGAGTGTGGCTTAAAGGGTTTCTGAGATTGGCTGAGGAATGTTGGTGATGGGGGTCACAAAGGTGGTTGGGAGTTGCGTTGGCGGAGCCGCTACAGCGGAGTCTTGCCCCTGCCCAGCGTCGATTCCATATAAGAAACCCCCATGGACACTCAGGCTCATGGATGTTTGGGTTGATCTGTTTATACAATCATCAAGTTTCCTTGGAACGTCAGTCTGGTAGACGCCAATTTAGGGGGCGTAACCCTGGATAACGCCAATCTCCAGGAGGCTAATTTGAGTAGTGCGGACCCCGCTTGCGTGTAACCGTAGTTACCTATCCTACGGATTATCGCTTTTGCATAACGATATTGAACATCCAATCCCTGATTAAGGGATTTACTAACTCAGGGCGATCATCATGGGGGCAATGGCCTGCTTCTAAAAAATGTTCCTCAATGTCGCTGTAATATTTTCTAAATAACTCACTGCGCTGCTCACAGTTCATCCAAGGATCCTTTGTGCCCCACAACAACAATAAAGGCCGCTCTAATTTCGACAACAATACATCCACTCGCTCACCCCTCGGAGCTTTAAATAACGCTGCAAACGCTGCCGGTGCATCCCGTTCTGTTGCCGGACGATAAATATTCTCAATCAGTTCTTCAGTCACCGCATCCTGGTTCACATACACCTGCTTGAGCGTCTTGCGAATGTAGGACTTGTTGCGAACAAATTGAAAAACAAACCAGCTGGGAATCGGACTGAGAATAATATTTTTGATTAGCTCACCAATCGCCTGCTTAAATGGGCTGGGTTCCTGTGTTGGCATCTGCTCCTTAAACGAACCCACGCCGTTGAGTAATACGGCACCTTTTACCCACTGGGGCCGAGTCGCTGCCGTAAATAAGCAGCTATAACCACCGATGGAGTTACCTGCAATCACTGCTGGGCGACCGATAATTTGCTCGATAAAGTTGCTGAGCTGATCGCGCCATAGGTCTGAACTATAGCCGCTTGATGGTTTAGACGAGTGTCCAAAGCCAATCAGGTCGATGGCCCACACCTCAAAGTCCTGCTGTAGCTCGGCAATGTTTTTGGTCCAGTGGTCGGTAGATGCACCAAACCCGTGTACCAGCAGCAGCGGTGGTCGATCGGTGCGCGGTTCCCCTGCGCGGACGTAGTAGACGGTAAAGTCGCGCCAGGTCCAGGTATTGCCGATAGCGGGTGCAGCTGCGATGGTCATAGGTAGATATAGAAGGTGAAATGTCTTTCCTGGGGCAGGGCAGGCACAAGGCACTGCCTCCACAGGAAAGGTGTTTGTTAAGTAATATTTCGTTACTTGTTTAAGTCTATCGTGGGTTACACATCCTTGCTGCGGCAGGCCGCTAGGCTGGGTATGACCTTGTTCATGTCCAGAACTGAGGGTTTTCTACAGAATGCCTGTAGATCTCAATTTGGATGTGGTGTATGTGTGCTGTGATGCCCCCTGCCTATGGCTTTTTCGAGATCTTCCCGTCGTCGTACGTTTCAGTTGTGGTTTGAGCGAGTGATGGTTGCGATCGCAACTGCCAACCTCCTCCTCGTTTTCTTTGACCTCAGCTACATCCGCTTCCGCGACGTCTATTTCAAAACTTTGCCTGGCCCCACCAACTGGTATGGCGAAACCTTCAAAGGGATTGAAGAACATCGAGTCACCGCAGCCTATCTCAGGGAAGTCGATACCCTACAAGAAACCCTAGAAAATGAAGGGCTAGATTCACCAACCGCCAATCGTCAGTTAGCGAATCTACGCCGGAGCAGTGTGGATCTGATTGATGAAAATCCGTTTGCCGTGGCGAATAAGTCTGGAACATTGGAACGGATTAAAAAGGAAATGCGCGATCGCACCGGGCAGGAGAACTCCTCTAAAGAAGCATTGCGCACCTTTTGGAGCCAGTCCTATCTAGAGCGAGGCTGGTCCAAAGAATTAGAGTTTTTCGATGACCACATCCGACCCCGGATTGAAACCAACTATTGGCGAGGCATTGGCTTTAACGGATTACCCATCGATCGCTTTTGGATCATTGATCTCCCCTTTGCAGCCCTGTTTGGCTTCGAATTTTTACTGCGGACGTACTTCTTAAGCCGTCGTCATGAAAACACCACCTGGATGGATGCCATGCTGTGGCGTATTTATGATGTACCCTTGTTTCTCCCGTTCTGGCGCTGGCTACGGGTAGTACCTGTGGTGGTGCGGTCTAACCAGGCCGAACTATCCCATCTCGATCCCATTCAAGGACGCATCAATCGCATCTTAATTAGCCAGTTTGCCGTTGAACTGACTGAGGTGGTTTTCCTGCGCATGATTGACCAAACGCAAAACATGGTCAAAGCAGGGCAAATTAGCCGTTGGTTTTTTGAACTCACCGCCGGTAAGGAAAACTACATTGACCTCAACGATGTGGACGAGGTGCAAACGATTGCCCAGCGGCTTACAGACATTGTGGTGCATAAGGTTTTACCGGAAATTAAGCCAGAAGTTGATGCTGTCTTAAGCCATACGGTGACGGGGGCAATCTCCCAAGCTCCTGCCTATCAAGGCCTAAAGCTTTTGCCGGGGTTTACCAATGTTTCTGAGCAGATCACCCAGCAAATCTCAGCGGAGGTCTCTAAAAACCTATACAGCAGCCTCAAGCAAGCGTTGGCAGATGATAGAGGTTCTGACCTCATGGGCAAGTTGGTTGAGAGCTTTGGCCAGCATTTACGAGACGAAATTCAGCAGGGCAATACTCTCCAAGAGTTGCAAGAATTGATCGATGCTTTTCTGGAAGAATTGAAGGTCAACTATGTGGAGCGCATTGCCGTTGATGATGTTGAAACGCGTCGGGCCAATACCTATCGTCTCTATGGGACAACGCAAAAAGCACGCCCTACCCCGGCAAAATTAGTTAAATAGTAATCAGGATTATCATTAGATCAAATGCACTATATATTAGGAGCATAATTCAGGGGCAAATTCTGTGAAGTAAGGGAGCCCTTCCCAGGAGGAGCTATCGTGTATACATAAGTCGGAGAGCTATCTCTAGATTTCGAGCCCTCATCCCCCAACCCCTTACTCCCTGAGGGAGAAGGGGGACCTGGCCTCAAAGTCCTTCTCCCCCAGGGAGAAGGATTTAGGATGAGGGCCAATTCAAGGCCAGGCCTATCTTTTGGGACATTATTTTCTAGATGTGTATACATCGTAGCCCAGGAGGGGAGAGATGTCGGCGGCTATCACAGGGCTGACGCTAGCCTACCTAAACTTGCGATTTCTAGTATTTGTCTTAACCTAGGACTACTTTCTTTTTCGTACCCAATCCACTTCCTTGACCGAACCCGTCACCACGTCAATCGCTACGCAAGAATCTGCTGCTGTTAAAATCCCTCGACAGCGGTGGCAAATTTTTCCGCCTCAGGTACAGCAGGCGCAGCGGATGGCAACGGTGACACAGCTATCACCTCTGCTGGCTCAAGTCTTGATTAATCGAGGCGTGCAAACTCCGGAGCAGGCATGGCTATACCTGGATCCAGAGACGCAGCAGCTACCATCGCCTCTGGATGAGTTTCCAGATTTGCTGCGGAGCGTTGATTTGTTAGCAACCGCCATTGAACAAGGGCAAAAAATTGCCATCTGTGGTGACTACGATGCCGATGGGATGACCAGTACAGCTTTGCTGTTACGGGCTTTGTGGCATTTGGGGGCCGATGCTCACTATGCTATTCCGAGCCGTATGCAAGAGGGCTATGGTATTAACCGTCGCATTGTGGATGATTTCCATGCAGAAGGGGTGAGGTTAATTCTCACTGTCGATAATGGCATTGCGGCCTATGAACCTATTGCCCATGCGGTTGATCTAGGTCTCACCGTCATTATCACCGACCATCACGATCTGCCAGAACAGCTGCCGCCAGCCCAGGCCATCCTTAATCCCAAACTATTGTCCACAAGTTCTCCTTACTATGGTGTGGCTGGTGTTGGTGTGGCTTACATTCTCGCGGTTTGCCTGGCCCAAGCGCTTCATCGTAGCCAAGATCTCACAGCTTCGTCGTTAGAACTATTTACGTTAGGTACAATTGCCGATCTTGCGCCTTTAGTGGGTGTGAATCGTCGCTGGGTACGTCGGGGGTTACAGCTATTGCCAAAGTCGCGTATTCCTGGCATTCAAGCGCTGATTGAAGTGGCTGGGTTAGATCAGGGTAAAAAAGCGCTTAAGCCTGAGGCCATTGGCTTTCGCCTAGGTCCACGGATCAATGCGGTAGGCCGCATTGCCGATCCGCAGATTGTTATCGATATGCTCACGACTGAGGATGTGGGTATTGCGTTGCAGCGGGCAATGCAGTGTGAAGAGACGAATGCGCTGCGGCAGCGTATGTGTGAGCTGATTGAGACCCAGGCGGTAGAGTGGTGTGAAGAACAACAGGCCCATGGCAAGCTCAATTTACAACAAGAGCGTGTGTTGGTGGTTGTGCAGCCCGAGTGGCATCACGGGGTAATTGGTATTGTGGCATCCCGCTTGGTAGAACGCTATGGTGTGCCTGTTTTTATCGGCACCTACGAAGACAAAGAGAAAAAAGAGATTCGCGGTTCTGCCCGAGGGATTCCTGAATTTAATGTGTTTGAAGCCCTTCAGTCCTGTGATGATCTGTTGGATAAATATGGTGGGCACCGGGCTGCGGGTGGCTTCACCTTTGCGGCGAAAAAACTACGACAGGTGACGTCACGACTGAGTCATTTTGCTTGTCAACATCTACAGCCAGAGTATTTAAAACCCTTGGTTAATGTCGATGTAAAGGCTAATTTCGCCGATATTACTCTGGCTCTTTACGAGCAAATTGATTTTCTCCATCCCTGTGGGATTCAAAACAATGAGCCAGTTTTTTGGACATCCCTGGTCAATATAATTGACCAACAGATTGTCGGTAAGGATCGTAAACATCTTAAGTTAACGCTGGCTCACACCCATCCAGAGACGGGGCAAGTAACCTCCATCAAAGCGATCGCATGGCGCTGGGCTGAGTATCATCCTTTGCCCCATCAGGTTGATATTGCTTACAAAATTCGTCTCAATGATTGGCAGGGACGACAATCTGTTGAGTTAGAACTATTGGGCATCAAGCTAGCCCATCCCGATTTAGCAACAGGTTCGATTCCTCCCTGGTCTGACGAGTCAAAACGTTTAAATGAATCTCCGATTGTTGATACTCCAGGAGTAAAGCATAAGTTAGCTATGGGGTCTCCTCCAACAACAACAATGGCTAATCAGTTAGCCGTCACTCCAAAACGTCCCCCTGGGTCTTTGGAGCTTCCCCCAGTCAAGGAGCAGAGCCCAAAAGTAGCAGAATCTCGGTCGATTAATGGGTCTAGTTCGCTGCCTCCTCCTAAGGCGATTGATAGTTTACCCGTGGCCGCTACCCATGCTGAATTTTTCTATGGCAAACGCCGCTATGTGAGTACCATTGAGCACGCAAATACCCAAGAACTGCAGATTCGTAATTGGGAGGGGCGGTTGTTGATCGTGCAACTGCCCCAGCGACGTGGGGTTTTATATGTGCCTGGCGAGCCTCCTGAAGTGGTGGATCTTTCAGATACTTATTATTTCAATTTATTGCGGGCGGGGTTGAATGCTTTAGAGCTAAAGCAAAAGACAAGCTTGCTAATTTATAAAGATGAGTTGCTGGCAGAAAAAGATGAGCTGCTTAAGGAGAAGGATAGCCAGATTGCCACATTGAACCAGCAAGTTCAAATCTTAGAAGATAAGCTGACTCAGCTCTCTGAGGCAAAGCAGACGGCTTTCCAGGAGTTGCAAACCGAGCTCCAACAGCAGCAGGCTGCGATCGCAAATAAAGAAGCCCACATCGTACAGCTCCAAACTGAGCGACCACAAAGAACGTTACCACCCCCAGATGCCAACGTCATTAAACAAGAGGTGCGCAAAGCTTTAGGCGACAGCGTTTGGTTCTGTATTCAGGCAGACTCTCAAAAAGATTTGTGTGCGGCCTACCGCACTTACCACATGCTGCAGTCTGAGGGGGCTGATCCTCACATTGCTGACTATTCCGAAGCAGGGATTCGTCTGAGTTTTGCAGTAGAGCGTGAGGTGATGCAGCCGTTCTTTGGTGACCTTTACGATTTTGTCCGACTGGAAGGGTTGACAGAGATTGGAGGTATTGCGTTAGGCCCTCACCAAAGATATACCCTAGGTATGATGCCCTCCTTGCTTGCAGCTCAATGGCGCACTTTAAAACGAGATGCATTGACCCAGCAGAACAAGGTACCTGAGAAACAGCTCTATCGTACGTTTAAAAACTCACAGGGTTTAAGTCAGCGGGATCGTGAGTTGCTGGCGGAGTTTTTTGAGCAATGGGAGCACCCTATGACAGCTTGTTTGGGCCAAAAAGGGAAGCAAGCGGCAGCTAGCCTCGATCAAATTAGCCGTTTGCGGAATATTGCGGCCCATGGGGAAAGTTTTTTGTACGAATGGCACTATATATTGCTACGTCAACTCGTAGTCGGAGGATCAAACCGACGCGGTTTGTTTCGGCAGATTTATGGGGGTTAAGATGCCATTAGAGGCACATCTTGTCCAAACCTGTGGATAACTTCAAACATAGCTCAGAAGCTAGTTAGATTGATTTTAGTTGAAATATAAAGACAGCTGAAATTTTGTCATCCCAATGCATTGAGCACTTCTAGCTCTCTAAATAATTTAGTCTGTTTACTATAAATTGCGAACGATAATGGCAAAAATTTAACTTTTTCCAGAATTTTCCACATGTTTTCCACAGAGTTTTCCACAGACTGTGAAGGTTTTCCACAGGTCTGATAATTCAATCGGGCTATCCGTAATTAGGCGCAGAAAAAATTTCTCCGTATGCCTAAACATAATTAAGGAATTGGGATCAGATATAACCGGCCCATAAAGATTTACGTCAAGCTTTGCTAAATCTATACTTTTCGCAGTTACGCACTAATAATCCGGAAATCTCAGGGAATTAAATATTGAGCTGTGTAATGATGGCTATCGAAAATGGGGACCCTGAACCTGTGTGTCGATCTACACATGATTTTGTGTTGACATATACATAGGCAATGTATGCGGCAAGTCAACTCAAATCCCGATTTTTGTTGGCTGTGATTTTCATCAATACCAGTATCATTTCCGGCATCTATCCTTAAGATTTGTATAACTAAGTGATACTGCCCTGCGCGCATCTGCCGTATAAATACATAGATACTTATGATGAGTAGTCAAGTTATTGATATCGCCAGTGTCAGTGGCCAATCAAGTGAACAGGATGAGCGCTACAGGCTGGAGATTAATATTTGCGATCGCATCATTCAGCGCTATCCCTATCACTATCAGGCTTGGAACTATCGCAGTTACTTATTAGCCAGCATTGGTCAATATGAAGCAGCCGCTGAAAGCTACCGTCACACTCTATCTTTGAAGGCAACGGAACATCGCGTATGGTGTAATTATGGTTCTGTTCTTGAAAAACTGGAAGCATTAGACGAAGCCGCAAAATGCTACGGTCACGCCCTGAAGCAGGCTCCGTTCTATTTCAAAGCCCAGTATCGAAAAAGCAAAAACCTGCATCGAAGGGCCTTATACGGCGAAGCTATTGTGAGTTACGAACAAGCAATACAGTTACGACCTGATTCTTATAAGCTTTGGTACTATCGCGGCAAAGCACTACTACAGCTCGATCGTATTGACCAAGCCATTGCCAGCTTTAATAAAGCTGTGGAACTCTATGATGGCGATAGCAAACTATGGTTGGTGCTGGGACGCACGCTCTTACAGGTGCACAACCCCCAAGAGGCCTTAAGGGCCCTGAACCATTCCATTCATCTTGACCCCGACAATGGCAGTGTGTGGAGTTATCACGCGGCAGCACTCAAGGCTCAGGGGTATTTCGAAGATGCACTGACCAGTCTTGACAAGTCTGTGACCTTAGAGCCAGAGAAGTCGCGATTTTGGCATCTGCGAGGTCTGGTGCTTTTAGAGATGAATCGGCTAACTGCCGCCGAAGAAAGTTTTACCACATCCCTGAAACTACAGGCCTACAACTATCAAGCATGGCTGGCGATGGCATGGACATTGCAAAAGATGGGGGATTTTAGTCGCGCCATTGAAGCCTACGATAAATCTTTAGCCATTGAGCCTGATCAGGCCTTTGCATTTTATAACCAAGCCCGTTGCCACGCTCGCTTAGGTCAAGATATGTGGGCGTTAGAGCATGTGCGGCGAGCCATGTCCCTAGACCCCCAAATCTATTCAGAACGCGCTTATGCTGATCCGTTGCTTCAGGCCATTGTGCAAGATATGGAAGAGGATGATAGCGGCGAAGATTTAAAGGAAATAGAACTGATTGCCCTTGATTCCCATTAAAACCATGTGGGGACGTTCCATAGAACGTCCCCACATGGTTTTTTGAATGGAGCTAAGCGGGCTCGAACCGCTGACCCCCTGCATGCCATGCAGGTGCTCTACCAGCTGAGCTATAGCCCCTCGCGTTTATTAATAATCTCTTGCCAGGAGCTTACCGTCAAGGGATTTTATTAGGCTTTTGCGATCACTCCTGCGCATTATTGGCCAGCACGGTCTAGAAAACGTATATGACAGTTATCTCACCTGGTGTCCCTAGCTTACTTCAGACATGCCTGAAGTCGCCTTTCGGCATCAGTCAAATCGCATTCAGTCGCTCGTTGAGATAAGTCATACCCAATCCACATTCATTCAATCCGATTACCAATACCCAATCCTGTAGGGGCACTCCCTTGTGGATGCCCTGCGATACCGGGCGCTATCGTCAGGATTTCTTAGCCTACATCGTTTTCAGGTTCTGCCAAGTATGGTGGACTTCTTTGTGTAGTGATCAACAACACACCAAAAAAGAATGAGGATCACAAGCATTACATCGGAATGAACGGGGAGTAGACCGTTTCTATATATAGAACAAACAAAACACGTTCTCACCTATCACTATTGTGGAGCTCCTCACCATGACACCCTCTCAAATCGAAGGTCTTCAAGTTTGCCTCTGTTTTGCACTGTCCATGGTGATTCTGGCTCCACTGTTCTGTTGGGTCTTGCCCAATCGTCAGCACGTTCTCTAAAGCCTCCCATGTTTGCCTTGCTCGCCATTAGCCCGTCAGGAATCTACCTATGCAACTCGCTGATATCGGTGCACCTTACACTCCTGCTGCACCAACTGTCGCAACCATCGAAACTGACATCCAGCTTT
The DNA here is from genome assembly GCF_032906605.1 of Leptothoe sp. LEGE 181152. Lineage (NCBI taxonomy): Bacteria > Bacillati > Cyanobacteriota > Cyanophyceae > Nodosilineales > Cymatolegaceae > Leptothoe > Leptothoe sp. LEGE 181152. The sequence continues at coordinate 123,624 of NZ_JASATU010000006.1, read as the reverse complement.
GCTTTAGAGACTTTGCTTTTAAAATGAGAACCCTAAAAGAGTGTCTTCCTAAGTCTTCCATCGGTAGCCTCACCTATCGCAACGTTCGCTACAACGCATAGTTTTTTCATCGTTGAATCCAGTAGAGTAGACGTCATAGAGCCTCCGGCAGTTTTGTCAGGGGCTTTTTTTTGGAGTGTTGTGGTGCCCTCTTGGGGTATATAAATTTGACCACTACAAAATCATCGCTGCAATCCCTGAAATCTTTACTTTACAAGGCTTATAGAGGCTACTTTCATTGGAGAAATTTTAAAGAGGTCAATAAATGTCAAGGAAAGATGATTTTCTTTACATTTCTTTATATATTATTGATTTTAACAAGAGTTGCCGCACTGCATTCCAATCTAGGCTCCCTTCGGTGATTCATGTCTGGATAAGGATGAGGCACTAACTGCCCAGATGTTGTTTGAGAAGAGCACAGGTAGCTGATCTTGTTGCTATTCGTTTGTTAAATATTGTCGAAATGCAGACCCATAACCAAGACAACAGAACTGTTTATTGTGCAGAACTCCCTACACCAAATCTTTCCCGAGATATTTTAGCTGTAGCCTGTATGAGTATGGGGGTCGTTCTATGCATGTGTTTGGGGGAGCCTTGCAGTGGTTTTCGTCAGTCGCGCACGTGTTCGTCCTTGCTAGGCAATACATATCACTCAAGGGTGCATTAATGAAGGGTTCTGAATCACCCAGTACAATACAGGCGATTGATAATGGGGAATATGCATGCCAAATCTGCGATCGCGCTTTCGATTTTGGGTTATGTAGCCTGGTCAAGGTCAAAGGGCATCACACCTAAATAACCGGCTATCCATCTTCATATTTCTCAATAGGTAGAAGGGTGCTGGCATTAATCTCTTGACGAACTTCACGGCTCACATAACAGTCTCCATGAAGACAGATAGATAATAACTTATTAACATCATAGTATTCCTTAAGGGCTTTTATTTCACTTTCTACAAAACCCCAGTCATGGCCTATATTTCGATACTGTATGATTACATCTCTAAATTTAGTGCTCCAATCTAAACCATTGTGAGCCCACCATTCACGAGAGTCTACAGTTTTGCTAGGAAGTTTTTCCTTTAATTTAATTAACTCCTCTTTTAGTTCTGCACTTGCATTGTGTTCAATACATTGACGCATTAGTGACAAGATATCTTTGTGCCACTTTAAAAGGGTATCAGCTTCTTTTAGGGGAGTATTGTGCATAGATATACTAACATTCAATGTGGTGACTAACTCTGAATCTAGAATAAAATCTTCGCTTTCTGTTTGTGTTTTGATCGTTCTCTTTCTTATCACTAAATTAAAATAAAAGACTTGGCTGATAGCTTTTAGATTGCCAATACTCTTACTGCTTTTAACTGAAGAAGACTTTTCATTTAGCCAATCAAGAAATGAATCTATTTTCTTGTTTTCTTGAACTATTTTGTCAATTTCATGCTTTATAAGTCTAATCAAGTAGTCTGCATTAGGGAGCATACATGAGACAAGCGAAAATACCTCTTGCCATCTGTAATCAGTAATATGAATAGCCAGTGATTCTAGGACCTTTTTTTGTTCTTCAGGATCCAATGTCTTAACGATTTTAAGACTGACAAAATACTCATGAAATGTTCTGTGGGAGAATGAAAATATATCTTTTGCTACCTCAGTAATCAAACCATGCTGAGCAATCATGGAATCTAATACAGAATTGCAATCTAGCTCTACATCTTCAGGTGAACTAATGGAGCGTGGTAAATTATAAATATATTCTCTAATTTGATAATCGATTGTTCTTCTTTTGAATAATCCTTCATCTTTTTCAAAAGTGGCATATGCTATTTTGCTAAGTAAATCTTCTTTCTTGTTCTTAGACAGCTTTCTGTAAGTTTCAGGCCGTTCTACCGCTCTGCTAACATCCCATTTCCTCAATAAGACATCGAGACCTTCTTGATATAATTCAGCCTGATTTTTGGGGAATTCCTCTGAATCCTCAAAAACCATGCATAGTAAGGTTAGCAGTAAAGGATTGGTCGCCAGCTCACTAATCTCTTCGTCTTTGCTAATTCGGTTAATGAACTTCTCTGTTTTTTGAGGAGATTTTTTTGTGGCAAACCAGTTTTTTGAAAACATACTGATCTGCTCTTTGGTGAATTCGCAAACTTCAGCCTCCAGAAAGTTTTCAAATTTATATTCACTTGCAGCCAAGCGACATGTAATTATAAATCTATTTTTGCTATATGTCTGTGATATTTCCTTGATTAGTCTGATGACTCGGTTAAAATTTTCTTTTCGAACTTCGTCTAGTCCATCAAATAAAAATAGAATTTTTGCCTCTCTTAAAAGTAGCTCAAAACTTTCTTTGTTGACTTCACAACTAATTAACTCATTCTCTATATACTCTTTTAAGCCTATTTGGTGATCTTGGTTCTGAAAATCCTTTAAAGAAATAAATATTGGAACATAACCAGGTAGTATTTCTGATTTATTTGCAAAGACAGCAACATATTTTAAGAAGGTTGTTTTTCCAGCTCCTGGTCTTCCAAGTAGAATAAGTTTCGAGTAATTTTCAACGAGCTCAAGCCCTGAAAATTTGACACCTTCAAATAATCTGGAGATGTTGAATTTGAGGTCATTAGTTTGATGACGCTGTTGAACTATTTTTACTAAGTCTGATAGTTCTATACGTCTTTTGGATAAGATTTGTTTGGTAATCTTGACCTCTGTAAAAATGTCTTCCACTTCAATGGGTTTGCTCATGTCAAGAATTTGCATGAATCCACATTTCTCATTGATGAGTGCTCGGGTTTTGCTCTGGATTTCCTGTACTAGAATTTCGATCGCATTGTTGACTATTTCATAGACTTGCTTGTCAGAAGGATATGCATTTTGATACATATCCAGAACTTTAAAGAAAAGTAACTTTGATTTTCCAGGAGTATTTCCAGAAGAGATATTGAATTTCTTATAAACCTTTGTCATTCGAGAACTGTATCTTTCTCTCGATATGTTTAAGATCTTAGCGACCACTAAGTCTGACAGCTCAATGTCTGCTAAGCGTTCTACAAAAGCTTCTTTTTGTAATTCTGTGAGATGGTTTTGGTTGGCAATGAACTCAAGATAAGAGCGTGGTATTGAAAGCATATTCAGGAACCAACATGGCTATCTTCGGTTATAGCACCTCCCTCTACGAGATAAAGTGACTTCCTTCTTAAGGCTGAAAATCTTAGATGGAAGTCTAACTTTATTGTGATGCCTCCAGTTCAGAGGATTCCTTTTTTTGTCAAATAATTATGCCGGAAACGTTCTACTGACCCATGTTGAACAAAGACATGATAGATATTCGCCAATTGATGGCGTCTGAATGCTTTTCAGGATCTCTGCTTAGGTATGTAAGTATGTAAGCGGAATAGTTGATCGCTAAGTAATCAGGCGATGTGCCATGCTAATCCTAAATGAGTTCCTGAAGTCTGAACATTTCATATAGCCGCATAAGAGTGTATTTGTTCAGACTGTTTGTTGTCAGATCTTAAATCGTGTCGAAAATTTAAGTGGCTAGAGCAGTTATTCCTTTTTGTGCTGTCAACTGTTATCGATTGATCAGGCTCGAATTATGCTCTCCTTAACAAAAGAATGCCGATGTGATGCGACTCCTTTGTCACATCGAGAAATCGTAGTACTGAATCTTCTTCTTAAGGTTCTTTTAGAAACGTGGTTTAAAAGGTTGCGACAATCTCACCCTTCTCCTACAAACAGCTACTTAGAAGGTGTTGGTACGGCAGATACTGAGATTACCCCCTGCAAGCGAGGTCGGGTTAGGCTCAATGGTTCCTGGTGGTCAGCTTTATCCAATAGCAATATGACTATTCATCCTGGTCAGAAAGTCCGTGTTACAAGTCGCCAGAGTCATACCTTGCTGGTTGAACTATCTCAGGACGGCTGAGAAAAATTCTGTTCATTTTAATAGTTGTCTCAATCAGGTGGCATTTATGAAAGAGAAAGTACTGATGATTTCTGACATTTCTGACATTGTTTATACTTGTCCAAAATGTTCAAAAACGTCTTTGGTGAAAATAGGCCCTGATCTATATCAATGTGTTGATTGTAAGTCTCAGAAAGAGCAGACTTCTGAGACCCATAATAATTTCACTACATTTGTTTTTGGATTGATGGGTTGGTTGATGCTTCTCTTGCTAATCTAAATGTTAATGTTTGTCTTTTGTTACTTGTGTTTCGATTTTGACGCACTAAGCAGAGATTCTGGCTTTGGATCCTCTGGCAATAATGCTGTTTTGATGAGTGTTTTGCGATTACTGAGCGACAAGGTGGACACTTTACTGTAGTGAAAGCTTAATTGAGTAAAAGTAAACCCATTATGTACCGTAAAAAAAAATTAGTGACTCTTGTGTTGTGGTTAGCTATCCGCGATAAAGTCGAGAGACACTTTTCGTCTAACGACTACGATGACCACCCCTGCTCCTAATTCATCCTCTGCTGATACGGAAGCTCTAATTCTGCAATTGCGGCGTAAGCAAGGCAATTGGGTTGACTGGGCAATGGCTTGCCAGACTTTACAGAAGTCTGGCATGTCGCCCCAAGCGATTTTTGAAGGGACTGGATTTGAGCCAATTCAGCAGAATCAAATTATGGTGGCGGGGCAGGTATATCAGTCCATTCTTGGCGGTGCTGTTGCAGAACCCGTGCTAGAGCACTTCACTGCCCGAGGGAGTGACTCGCTCTATGAACTGCGGATTTTATCTAAGGATGATCGAGCTCAGGCGGTTCAGTTTATCTATGACCAGGGGCTAGATTCTGAGCAAGTGCGTGATGTGGCTAAGGCCCTGAAGGAGTTTTCTTACCGTCATGACCTGCCACCTGGTTTTACCAATCATCCAGGAGATGCGGTGGCATTTTCCTACTGGGGGTTTGCTCGGCAGACGTCTGATTTGCAGGCTCGATCACGGTTGATTGCACAGGGGTTACGGTTTGCCCACAGTTTGGGTGCTCGTGAAGCCATTGAGAAACTACTCACTGATTTTGCGGTAGTCAAGGCTAAGACTGCACCTCGACTACCTCTATTTCGCATAGAGACAGATACTGATGTGCCCTTTGTGGTGCCAATGGTCGGGCAGTGGCCGATGTCAGCTGATGTTTTTCAGGCTGTGCCCAAGATGGAACCAGAAGGTGCGTTTGGTGTGGTGAAATCTGCGGGTGAACAGGCGTGGGTGCCGGTGCCAGGGTGGCAGGTGGTGTTGACAGCGCAGGATGCGATCGCATTCCTCATGCCTTTCAATGAACTGCCCAATCAGGCCGATAGTACGGTCTCAGAGACAGTATTGATCCTTGTGGATCGCCAACAGCAAGCTTGGGATGATAGCAGCTATTTTCTGGTCAGTGACGATAGTGGTCAGCTAGCTATACGCTGGTTTGATACAGACCCTGGTATGCCCCTATTGGGTCGAGTCATCGTTATCGTACGACCCAAGAAAGTTCTAGACGAAGCCTATACCCAAGAACTTTGGCAAATTGACGAATAGCTACTGCTAACTTGAAGACATAAACGCCGATGATTTAGGAGGAATTATGGCTCTAGAACGTCGACTATCACGGGCAATGTTTGAGGCAACTGAGCTAGTGGAATTGCGGCAAATTTGCTTTACCCCAGGTCGTGTCTTTGAACCCGGTAAATACATTACTGGGGACTTACCAGATGTTGCATTCACCATGGGCCTGGTGGAAAAACTGCCCCCAGTGCGCGGTAAGAGTGAAGAGGTGGCTGAGTCGGAAGACGTTATCAATACAACCGAAGAATAACTCTTTGGGGTGACAGCGTCATGTTTTCCATAAGCCTACCTCCATGGCCTAAATTGATACCCCAAAGCAGAAAACAAAACCAAAAAGGAGCTAGGTCTATCTATACCCGTCCGTTAGCTAAATTAATTGAAGAATTTCAGCGATTGCCAGGTGTGGGGCCTAAAACTGCCCAGCGTCTGGCGTTGCATATTCTTAAACGCCCTGAAGCCGAAGTCCGAGCCCTGGCCCAGGCACTGATAGATGCCAAACAGCAGGTGGGTCAGTGCTCAATTTGCTTTCATCTATCGGCGGACCCCGTGTGTGACATCTGTCGCTCTACACGTCGGGACAATCAGACTCTTTGTGTTGTGGCAGATTCCCGCGATGTCATTGCCATTGAGCGCACCAGAGAATTTAAGGGCAAATACCATGTGCTGGGCGGTCTCATTTCACCGATGGATGGCATTGGTCCAGAGCAGCTAAACATTGGTCAACTGGTACACCGGGTCAACAAAGACGATATTGGAGAAGTGATTTTGGCCATCAGCCCTAGCATTGAGGGAGATACCACAACGCTGTATGTGGGACAGTTGCTCAAGCCATTTACGAAAGTGACTCGTATCGCCTTTGGTTTGCCCATGGGGGGCGATTTGGAATATGCAGATGAAGTAACCCTAGCCCGAGCGTTAGAAGGACGCCAGGCTTTAGGTTAGGGCAGGTATCGCCCACTTGGCCAGGTGGCATGTTTTTTACCGAAGCTTCTGCTTGATGAAGGCCAAAATCTTGGCAGTCTGATTTTTGAGCGTAGCGACTTCCTTTTGTAGGGTGGCGACCTGCTGTTTCAATGCAGCGATTTCAGCAGCACTTTCGCCACTGGCAGCGGCAGCGGCGGCAGGCGCAGCAGCGGCAGTACTTATTGGGCGTACCTTACGCGCTTTTACCATGGAAGCTTTGATGGCTTCAATGAGTTCTTTTTGCTCAAAAGGCTTCTGAATAAATTCAAAATATTCGAAAGGGCCTTGAATTTTTTCGGTAACTTCTTCCCGACGCCCTGACATCAGTACGAGGGGGATCTTTTGTAGCTCTGGAGAAGCTTGGATTTCTTGGAATACTTCCCATCCACTCATCCGTGGCAGTAAGAAATCGAGCATGATCAGGTTAGGCTTTTGGTTGCGAATGGCTTCTAACCCTTCAACGCCATCAGTGGCTTCAATCACCTCGAAGTTGCCCTGGGGCAACATATCCCGGACGCGCATGCGGATCACTCTGCTATCATCGATAACTAAAATCTTATGACTTGCTGCCACGACTAACTCCTAATAAATAGATAGCTACAGTTTAGGTAGGGGACGTTGCTGATACGCTTCTGACTCAGCAACGGTATAAAGCAATGTTGCCCAGGTCGGCAACGATGTAAGTCTGATCCTGACTAGTTTCTAAGAATCATATAGGATCAAAAAGGCTATAGAACGCTGCTATTAAGTCACCATCGTGTCTATGCTCACGTAATGCCGAGGATACCCAAGTCTACTTAGACAAGCTGATTGTGTCATGGAAAGTTTATCTCAAATGCGTTCCAGCGGTACTGCTAGGCCTGAGATTGTTCAGATGCCTGATTGGTTAAGGCGACCAATCGGTCGGGCTAGCGAACTGTCGACGGTTCAAAAAATTATTAAACAGAGACAGATCCATACGATTTGTGAGGAGGGGCGATGTCCTAATCGCAGTGAGTGCTACGCAAATAAAACAGCCTCATTTTTGTTAATGGGGCCTACATGCACTCGTTCCTGTGCATTTTGTCAGGTTGATAAAGGTCATGCTCCCATGCCCCTCGACCCTGAAGAGCCTCAAAAAGTGGCCGAATCGATTAAATTACTAGGTCTCAAATATGTGGTGCTGACATCGGTGGCGCGGGATGATTTGCCTGACCAAGGTGCGGGCTGGTTTGTGGCAACTATGACGGCTATTCGTTCAGTGAGCCCAGATACCCAAATTGAGTTGCTAACACCTGACTTTTGGGGTGGGCCTAACTCTGCTGAGAATCAGCGGCAACGGCTAGCGATGGTTGTGGACGCTAGGCCCGCTTGCTTTAATCACAATGTGGAAACTGTCGAGCGTTTGCAGGATCCGGTGCGACGGGGTGCTAAGTATCGTCGATCGCTAGAGGTTCTGCGTTATGTGAAGGAACTGGATGCGTCTATTCCCACTAAGTCTGGTCTTATGCTGGGCCATGGCGAAACCGAAGATGAGCTGGTACAGGCGATGAAGGATTTGCGAGCTGTGGGCTGCGATCGCATCACCCTCGGCCAATACATGCGCCCATCCCTAGCTCATTTACCCGTTCAACGCTATTGGACCCCCGATGAATTTGACCACTTGGGCACAATTGCCCATGACCTGGGCTTTTCCCAGGTTCGCTCCGGTCCATTGGTGCGCAGTTCCTACCATGCCGGTGAAGAATAAACCGGAAGATGGGCATTGCCCACCCTCCGGTTTATTCGATTGTTTGCGCCGCCAATTCCCGCCATTCTTTAACTGCATAGGGCGGCACAATTATTTCGCTAGGAGCTTTTCCCTGTAACGGCACCGCTAAGGTTAACGGAATTGCCTTTTGCAAGTTGTCCATTACAGGGGTGAAATCGTACTGATTGGTGTTGTCGGGTAAAGCGGGTGTCGGCGGATCAAGCTTAGGGGTGGCCTGCCACTCCAAGGCAGTGCCCGTGTTGATGGTCAACGGTTTTTTGGGGTCGACATCGGCAACACCAGGGAAGCCCACCAGACGCAAATATAGGCCGTCTAAACCATCGGGACGATAGCGCTTGAACAAAATCGCCTGCCATGAGTGGTCGTTGCGATCGCGAAGGCTTTGTTGCGATCGCAATGTGGTTTGGCCAGGGCGCTCGTGATACACATGTACCGAGGCTAAGGCTGGAGGTGCAAGCAGAAGAAACTGCAAGCAGAGACAAATGAAAATACCAATCAGCTGCCGAACCATAGAATGTCGTGAAATATCCCTTTTAGGATAAGTCGAATTCATTTGGGTGCAGAATTGATTAATCATTGTCGGGAGGTTCCATGGAACCTCCCGACAATGATTTTGCCTATGGTTTCTATAGTTTGTTTAAGGCATCTAACACTAGCCGATAGCGGTTGGCTTCATTATTGGTCAGGTAAAGGCTGCCTGCTTTCTCTAGGTCAGTAACTGCCGCACGTCTGTTACCCATCCGAGCATTGGTAATGCCACGGTAATAAAACACATCTGCGTCTAAGACATTCGCTGCAATCACTGCTGAGAAGTCAGTGTATGCGCTCTGGTAGTCGCCTGAGTCATAATGCATGCGCCCACGGCTAGCATAGGCACTCCAATAGGCACTATTCAGATTGATAGCAGTGCTGTAATCGCTCAAGGCGCTAAAGCTGTCACCTAAATCAGCAAAGGCGTCACCACGATACTTATAGGAAGGTGCATGCTCAGGCTCCAGAGCCAGAGCTGCTGTATAGTCGCTAATGGCAGCCTGTTGCTCTCCAGCCTCTAAATATGCATTACCTCTTCTATAGTAGGCTTCAGCAGAGTCAGGAGACAGTGCTAATACCTTCGAAAAGTCGTTAATGGCATCTGCTGTATTATTTGATGATGCAAAAACTTGCCCACGAACCAGGTAAGCATCAGCATTGCCAGGTTCTAAGGTCAGCACTTGATTGAGATCTGCAACTGCTGCTTGGGGGCGAGCCTCAGAAATGAGGGCGAAGCTGCGGTTGTAGTATGCTTCGACATTGTCTTCATCAATGTCGATGGCTTCGTTGAAATCCTGTAGTGCTTCTCTGGTGTCACCAATGGTGTAGTAGGTAGCACCGCGATTGATGAAGGTGGCTGCGTTATTATCATCCAGCTCAATGGATTGCGTGAAATCACTAATGGCACTTTCTGGACTGTTCAGTGCTTTGAAAACTAAGCCTCGATGGAAGTAAGCCGATGCATTGCTGGGATCGAGTCGAACCGCGTCATTTAGGTATTCCAAAGCAATTTGCTGATTCCCTTGTTCAGACGCGATCAGGCCAAGATAAATGTAAGCATTGGCCGATTCAGGATCTGTTGCAATCGTGCGCTCAAAATCTGTAGTTGCCAGATCCGTACGGCCCAGGTCGTAGTAAAGGATGCCGCGATTGAGATAGGCTGTGCTGTAATTAGCATCAATTGAGATCGCCTGGTTATAGTCATTGAGGGCAGCTTCTGTATTTTCTAAGCGGGCGAAGGCAGCACCCCGAAATAGATAGGAAGGTGCAAAATCAGGTTTTAGATTGATAGCTGCGTTGAACTCTTCGATGGCGGCCTCATCATTGCCATCTTGGTAGTCTTCTAATCCTTCATTAAAGCGGTCTAGGTAATTTTCAGTGACGGGCTCTTCTGCCGCTGGTTCGTCCTCAGCAGCTTCCTGATCTGGGAGAATATCTTCTTCTGGTAAAACAGGCTCTATAAACGCTGGTTGGACTTCAGCTGGAGCCTCGGCGTCAGTATCTTGAAAGAGCGTTTCTTCTTCAAATGTTTCAGCTTCGGTGGTGGCAACGGATTGAGCCATGCCCGCGACCGTAGTACTACCGAAGAAAGCAAATGTGCTCAGAAGGAGCAGAGCAAATCGGTTCATAATCATGTCTCTTAACCCCGTATCTGCATGCGTTTACTAAAACTTACCCAGAGTCGGGACTAGAGTTTCTACTTAACCAATAATTGTTGATATGAGTGGGGGTATTGAAAGTTGGGAAAACCTTTTTGGTTAGGGGGCTTTAGCAAACTTGCGATCGCCAACATCACATCGAATCTGATGGTCCCCCTCGCCGGGTTGATCGACACTGCATTTCTCGGACACTTGGCCGACATTCGCCATCTAGCGGGTGTGGCCCTGGCAACGGTGCTGTTTAACGTTATCTACTGGAGTTTTGGCTTTTTGCGCATGGGCACCACTGGCCTCATTGCTCAATCGGCGGGGCGAGGTGATCGCACAGAGCAATGGCGTGTGGGTCTAAGGGCGCTGATGGTGGCCTTAACCATGGGCTTGTTGATTCTGCTTTTGCAAACTCCACTGCGGGTGTTAGGGTTTGCTATTCTCCAGGCCGATGCGGATGTGCTGGATGCTGGTTTGGCCTTTTACCAGGGGCGCATCTGGGGGGCACCAGCGGTGCTCATGAACTATGTGTTGCTGGGTTGGTTGCTGGGGTTGGGCCAGGGGCGGCGAGTTTTAGCCCTGGCTGTGGTGGGTAATGGGGCTAATATCCTGCTCGACTATTGGATGATTGTTCGTTTGGGTTGGGAGAGTCATGGGGCTGGGCTGGCCACGGCTTTGAGTCAGTACGCCATGCTGCTGGTGGGTGGCATAGTGCTATTGCGGTCATTACCCTGGGCTCAAATTTGGCAGCAGCGTCTGAGTCTATGGAGTCGTCATGCTATATCAGCTTTATTTCGCCTAAATCGCGACATTATGGTGCGTACCTGGGCATTGCTGGTGAGTTTTAGCCTGTTTACAAATCTCAGCGGAGTGATGGGTACGGATACCCTTGCAGTCAATACGCTGCTGCTACAGTCGCTCATGCTCGTCACCTACTTTCTAGATGGGATTGCGTTTGCAACTGAGGCCTATGCTGGCCAGTTTCATGGTCAGGGAAAATCGTCTGAACTCAGGGCTTTGGCTAAGATTGGGAGCGGTATCAGTGTGGGATTGGGGGTGGGAATTGCGATCGCATTCATCACCTTTCCTCAAGTTCTCTTTGGTCTGCTGACCGATCACCAAACCGTATTAGCCCAACTAAATCACTATGTTATTTGGCTGCTGCCCGTGTATGGCTTTGGAGCCATTGCCTTTATGTTAGACGGCTATTTTTTAGGCCTAACCTCTGGCACTATTCTGCGAAAGTCCACTGTTTTGGCAACGTTCTGTGGCTTTCTACCATGGGCGTTAATCGCCTATTGGCAGAACAGTCCCCATTGCCTATGGCTAGCTATGGCCTCTTTTATGGCAATCAGAGCCATGACCTTAGCCTGGGCGGTGCCTGGTAGTTGGCAGCCTAGAGCCGAAGCGTCACCCTATTTAGGATCGCAGCGAATTTCCAATAAAAAACCATCTGGGTCGTAAAAATAAATGCCGCGCCCAGTGGGTCTACTCACAGGGCCATGGTCGATCGCGACCTGATTCTGTTGGAGCAGCTCAACGGCTTGATTAAACAGCTCAGGGGCGATATCAAACGCCATATGATTGGCCCGAGTAAATTGCTGAGTTGGATCCGGATTGGGAGGTTCTAAGTCCGGTTCACCGAAGAGATCCAGGATAGTGCCATCGGGTAGACGAAAGTTAGCCACTTTACCCTGGGCAACAAGTGTTACCAGGGTCTCAGGCACCTCATCGCCTGTGAGCTCATGTAGCCCTAGGATTGAACCATAAAAATGACGGGATGCAGCCATGTCTTTGACGTTCAGGGCAATGTGATGGACCCCTCGGAGGGTATTCGGCAGCAGTCCTGTGCCCCGTCTGTCAATCGATAATGTCATACCAATGCACCAGATTGCGCTGGGTTCTACTTTACTGCCAATCTATTCATCAATAAAACCGATAATAATGGGTATAGTCTCCGCTTTGTTCAACTGCTTTGACATCTATGAATAGTGCTTTCCTCGAACGTCTGCATAGCCCTGCACGGCCCGTACTTGTCTTTGATGGGGCTATGGGAACCAATCTGCAGGTCCAGGAATTAACCGCCGATGACTTTGGTGGTTTGGAGTATGAGGGCTGCAATGAATATTTGGTCGTCACCAAGCCTGAGGCGGTGGCAAAGGTCCATCGTGACTTCTTAGCTTCAGGGGCAGATGTGATCGAAACGGACACCTTTGGAGGTAGTACGTTTGTCCTGGCAGAGTACGGATTGCAGGATAAAGCCTACGACCTGAACAAAGTGGCGGCAGAATTAGCCAAGGCCTGTACGGCTGAGTTTTCGACACCTGAGAAACCTCGCTTTGTAGCCGGTTCCATGGGGCCAGGTACAAAATTGCCCACATTGGGACACATTACCTACGATGAGCTACTTGAGGCATTTACTGTTCAGGCAGAGGGCCTATACGACGGTGGTGTAGATCTATTTATCGTCGAGACTTGTCAGGATGTGTTGCAGATCAAAGCAGCCCTGAATGCGATTGAGGCTGTGTTTGAAAAGAAAGGTGCCCGGTTACCGCTGATGGTGTCGGTGACCATGGAGACCACTGGAACAATGCTGGTGGGCTCTGATATTACAGCAGTGGTCAGTATTCTGGAGCCCTACCCTATTGATATTTTGGGGCTGAACTGTGCTACAGGCCCAGACCTGATGACGGAGCACATTAAGTATTTATCAGAAACCTCTCCCTTTGTGGTTTCCTGTGTGCCAAATGCGGGTCTACCAGAAAATATCGGTGGCCATGCCCACTATAAACTCACCCCGATGGAACTGCGGATGGCGCTACATCGGTTTGTAGAAGATTTTGGTGTACAGGTGATTGGTGGTTGTTGTGGTACACGTCCTGACCACATTGCTGCACTGGCGGAGATTTCCCAGGAGTTGTCTCCAAAAGACCGAGACATTCGCTTGTCCCCGTACTTAAATGGAGCGATGGGATCTTCCCTAGCTTCTCTTGGGGCAGGGGGCGAGAAGATTATGCGCCCCGCCTTGAACTATTCACCTGCGGCGGCTTCGATTTATGGGGCGCAACCCTATGAGCAGGATAATTCGTTCTTGATTGTGGGCGAACGGTTGAATGCGAGTGGTTCCCGTAAGGTGCGGGAACTATTGAACGAGGATGATTGGGATGGGTTGATTGCGATCGCAAAACGCCAGGTTAAAGAAGGTGCCCATATCCTCGACGTCAACGTAGACTACGTGGGTCGCAATGGCGAAGCGGATATGCACGAGATTGTGTCTCGTCTTGTGACTAATGTCACCTTGCCCCTCATGCTAGACTCCACCGAGTGGACAAAAATGGAGGCAGGGCTAAAAGTTGCAGGGGGTAAGTGCATTCTTAACTCCACAAACTATGAAGACGGTGACGAGAGATTTTTCAAGGTTCTAGAATTAGCCAAAACCTACGGTGCGGGTGTTGTTGTTGGCTGTATTGACGAAGATGGCATGGCCCGTACTGCTGAGAAAAAGTCCCAAATTGCGCAGCGTGCTTATCATGATGCTCTCGAATACGGCCTGCCACCCCATGAGTTGTTTTTTGATACCCTAGCGCTGCCGATTTCCACTGGTATTGAAGAAGATCGAGAAAACGCAAAAGCCACGATTGAGGCGATCAAACAAATCAAAGAAACGCTTCCTGGCGTTCACTTCATGCTCGGAGTTTCCAATATCTCCTTTGGCCTGAACCCGGCAGCTCGTATCACCTTAAACTCAGTGTTTTTACATGAGGCTATGCAGGTCGGTATGGATGGCGCTATTGTCTCAGCTGCCAAGATTTTGCCTCTGATTAAAATTGACCCAGAGCATCAGAAAATCTGTAAAGATCTCATCTATGACAACCGAGAATTCGATGGTGAAATTTGCACATACGATCCCCTTGGAGAGCTAACAACCCTATTTGAAGGGGTCACCACCAAAGATGCCCGCTCGTCCGCATCCCTTGCTGATTTGCCCATCGAAGAACGCCTGAAACAACACATTATTGATGGTGAGCGCATTGGCCTTGAAGAGGCATTACAGATTGCTTTAGATACTCCCTATGAGCCATTGCAGATCATTAACACTTTTTTGCTCGACGGCATGAAAGTTGTGGGTGAACTCTTTGGATCTGGCCAAATGCAGTTACCGTTTGTTCTGCAATCAGCTCAGACCATGAAGGCAGCGGTGGCTTTCCTAGAACCACTCATGGAAAAAGAAGACGGTCAAGATGATAGTGGCAAAGGTAAGTTCCTGATTGCCACAGTCAGGGGAGATGTACACGATATTGGTAAAAACCTAGTGGACATCATCCTTACTAACAACGGTTATAAGGTCATCAATCTCGGCATTAAACAAACTGTTGATGCCATTGTTGCCGCCTATGAAGAACATCAGCCAGACTGTATAGCCATGAGTGGATTGTTAGTGAAATCCACAGCCTTTATGAAAGAGAACCTGGCTGTATTTAATGAGAAGAAAATTTCGGCTCCTGTGATTTTGGGGGGTGCTGCCCTGACGCCTAAATTTGTTTATGGTGATTGCCAAGATACCTACAACGGTCAGGTCATATATGGTAAAGACGCATTTGCCGATCTTACTTTTATGGATCGACTCATGCCTGCGAAGAAAGAAGAATGCTGGCAAGATGACGAAGGTTTTACAGGTGACTACGCTCAATATAATCAGAAGGGGCGCAAGGCCATTGAACAGGCAGAAGCTGCTTTAAATGGAGGTGCTGATAAAAGAGAGAAAAAGAAAGAGCCTGAAGTGATTGATACCAATCGCTCTGAAGCAGTTGATATTAATATTCCTCGTCCGACTCCACCCTTCTGGGGGACAAAAATCCTCAAGCCTGAAGACTTTGATATGGATGAACTATATTGGCATCTTGACTTACAGGCATTATTTGTGGGTCAGTGGCAGTTTCGAAAACCTAAAAATCAAACACGCGAAGAATATGATGTGTTTCTAGCGGATAGGGTTCATCCCATCCTGGCGGAGTGGAAGCAAAAGGTGAAAGAAGAAAACCTACTGCATCCTCAGCTCGTCTATGGTTACTTCCCATGCACGGCTGAGGGCAATTCGGTGCATGTTTACGAGCCTGCTGTCATCGAGCAGGGACTCACCCCTAACGATGCAGAGCCCCTCTTTACCTGGGAGTTTCCTCGGCAGAAGTCCATGCGCCGTTTGTGCATTGCTGATTTCTTCTTACCTAAAGAACAGAATCAGTTTGATGTCTTCCCAATGCAGGCAGTGACTGTGGGCCAGATTTCTGCAGACTATGCCCGCCAGCTATTTGCAGAGGATCAGTATACCGACTATCTCTACTTCCATGGCCTGGCCGTCCAGGTGGCTGAGGCCATGGCGGAATGGTGCCATGCGCTCATCCGTAAAGAGCTTGGCTATGGCGATCAAGAGCCTGATAGCATCCGCGATATGTTGGCTCAGCGCTATCAGGGAGGTCGCTATAGCTTTGGTTATCCGGCCTGTCCTAATGTGGCAGATCAGGCTAAGCAGCTGGCAATACTGGGCGCTGACCGCATCGGCATGACCATGGATGAAAGCGAACAGCTATATCCTGAGGAATCTACCACAGCGATTGTGACGTATCATCCAACCGCGAAATACTTCAGCGCATAGTGGTAATGATGAACAAAAAGTGTAAATCCGCAGGTAGGTATGTCCCATTTGCTGCAGCCATTCATTGAGGGTCAAAACCAATGACTAGTGAAGTATCAAAGCTAAAAATTTGGATTCTGTATTGATATTGGTAAAGAGTGCTAGTGTCAGTCATGCTTTTAGGGCTATAGGGTAAAGAGCCGCTCTTCATCCCTGTTACTCTTGGCTCTTCACCAAGAAAATTGCTCAGGACACATCTATCGTGTGCCCACTGATTTGGCACAAGTAATGTCAATCTTAGTCGGTATTTTGCAAGCTGAATAGTGATGAATCTTGATAATACTGCCCACCTTTTCTGGCCGACATTACAAAAACGTAAGATGTGCCATGTTGTCTATCGCCATGGCCAAGACCCTATTTATAGTGGTTAATACGCTGGTCTTTTACCAAGACAGTCTAATTTGTTGAGAGAACTAATCAGAATGAGAGCAATTTTGACTGCAATTCTGGCGATCGTTGCCAGTATCGTTTTGACAATGCCTGCTTTTGCAGACGATACCTATGTAGGTGATGTAGCTGCAGGGGAGAAAGTGTTTACCAATACCTGTGCTACGTGCCATGCGGGAGGCAACAACGCTATCGTATCCTCCCAAACATTGAAGCAGGAGGCTCTAGAACAGTATTTGTTTAACTATCGCCTTGAGCATAACGTTGAGGCGATTGTTTATCAGGTTGCGAATGGTAGAGGTGCCATGCCCGCGTTTCAAGGGCGTATTAGCGATAAAGCGATCGCTGATGTTGCGGCTTATGTAAAAGCTCAATCTGAGAGTGGCTGGCCAGAGTAGCGTTACTCGCCACATAAAGAGAGGTTGTCTCGCTCGTTATTGGGATAGTAGCCTCTCTTTATAGCGTGACGAAGACTGAAGCAAGTGTTGGCGCAGCCGCCTCTCCCTTTGGAGATAGCATTCAGCAGCTTGCTATAGATTTATTTCTATAGATAAATCGTAAAAAGTGCCCAGCCATTATTATGGCTGGGCACTTTTTAGTTCAATTGAGAAGTAAACTTACCACTTCAGCAAATTGAATTGCTCCATATCGACTGTGTCGCGGTTGCGGTAAATCGACAGCACAATGGCAAGACCTACAGCAGCTTCAGCCGCAGCAATCGTAATCACAAAGACAGCAAAGACCTGGCCCTTGATTTCAGCTGGGTCCAGGTAATTAGAAAATGCCATTAAATTCAGGTTTACGGCATTGAGCATTAACTCAATCGACATGAGTACTCGAATGACGTTTCGGCTTGTGACTAGCCCATAAATACCTACGCAAAAAAGCGCAGCGGCAAGAATCAAAAAGTACTCTAGTTGCATGGATTAACTAACTTCTTCTTATGGATAACTTGACGCAGGTTTAATCTAACTGTCCTGAGTGTCGCTGCCAGCAGCTACTAACTCACGAGGACGTTCAGGTAACGTTAGCACTTTAGGCTCGTCAGCAGGCTCATAATCCGGCACATATTCACGACGTGCCAGAATAATGGCTCCCACCAAGGCCATTAATAGTAGTACCGAGGCGAGTTCGAACGGTAGCAGAAAGTCACTAAAAAAGTGCTGACCGATGATTTCAATGGATGCTTCACCAGCTGGCGCTGCTGAAGAGAGCTGCCAGGATGTGGATAGCACCATGGAACTCAGTAAGCTAAACAATCCGATGCACACAGCACCTGTTGCAGCTTTACCAAGCCAAGCATTGGACACGGGTTGAAAATCTTCCCGCTTATTTACCAGCATAATCCCGAACAGAATCAGGATATTGACTGCACCTACATAAACCAGGACTTGAGCCGCCGCCACAAACCCTGCATTTAGCAAGATGTAAAGGCCTGAAATGCTGATAAATACCAGACCCAGCAAAAATGCTGAATAAACAATATTATTAAGCAGCACTACGCCCAGGGCTGCTAATAACATCAAGGCACCAAGGATGCCTAGGGAAACAAATTGTACGCCTTCTGCTAAGTTCACTACTACTCCGGTTATCTAGGCTGCTATTTGCTTGGCTGGTGGATAATTTGTCCTAACATCTTTGGACAAATTATTTAGTCAGCTGCTTACTCAGTCTTCGCTGGTTTAGAAGCTTCCAGTTCTTCCAAGATCTCTTGTGGTAGTTTACCAGCGCGCCGAGACCCTTCAGGTAATTCATGGGGATCCATAACACCCTTGGGTAGGTAGGCCAGCTCACGCATTGGTGTCACCATGGGATCATCAGTGACTTTGTAGGGCAAACGACCTAGAGCAACGCTGTCATAGTTGAGTTCGTGGCGGTCATAGGCGGCCAACTCATACTCCTCAGTCATGGAGAGACAGTTGGTAGGGCAATACTCCACACAATTACCGCAAAAGATACAAACGCCAAAATCAATGCTGTAGTGGTCCAGTACCTTCTTCTTAGTTGATTTATCGAAGGTCCAGTCAACAACAGGCAAATTGATTGGACAAACACGGACGCAAACTTCGCAAGAGATGCACTTATCAAACTCAAAGTGGATACGACCGCGATAGCGTTCAGATGGAATTAGCTTTTCGTAGGGATATTGCACCGTCACAGGACGACGCTTCATATGGTCAAACGTGACTGATAGACCTTGACCGATATACTTAGCGGCTTGGACGGTCTCTTTGGCGTAGTCACCAACCTGCTTTAGAAAGTTGAGCATTGTTTTACCCTCCAAACGCAAATGGAAATGCGAGCTTGAGCGCTGCTGTTAGTAGCAGATTAACCAGGGCCACTGGCAGTAGAAATTTCCAGCCTAAATCTAGAAGCTGGTCGATGCGTACGCGAGGCACAGTCCATCGTAAAAGTACGGCGAGAAATACTAAGAAATAAGCCTTAATTAGGGTCATCATGATCCCTAAAGCGGCAGTAATTACCTGTAGCCAAGGGGTGGTTTCACTAATCCCTAAACCATCAGCCATAACTTCAACAGGAATCGGAAAACTCCATCCGCCCAGGTATAGCACTGACACCAACATGGCTGAGAGGACTAGATTAACGTAGGAGCCAACATAAAATAGGCCAAACTTCATACCGGTGTATTCAGTTTGGTAGCCAGCTACAATCTCTTCTTCTGCCTCTGGTAAGTCAAATGGTAAGCGTTCGCATTCTGCCAGGGCTGCAATCCAGAAAAGGATAAAACCAACAGGCTGTCGCCAGATATTCCAGCTGAGAATGCCATAGCTTGCTTGCTGGTTGACAATGTCGATGGTGCTAAGGCTATTGGACATCATTACCACAGCCAGGACTGCTAGCGCTAAGGGGATTTCATAGCTAATTGACTGGGCTGTCGCTCGCAATCCTCCTAGTAGAGAATACTTATTGTTTGAAGAATACCCGGCCATCAGTAAGCCGATGGGGGTAACACTCGAAAGGGCAATCCATAGAAAGATGCCTACACCTAAATCGGTAATCACCATGTTCTGCCCAAAGGGCACAACCAGGTAAGACACAAAGACAGGGATAACGACCAGGGCTGGACCCAAAGTAAATAAAATTGGGTCTGCTTGGGCTGGATTAATATCTTCTTTGAATATAAGTTTGACGCCGTCCGCTGTTGCTTGCAGCGCGCCCAGCGGACCAACATATTCAGGGCCAATTCGCTGCTGGGCCGCAGCTGAAATTTTTCGCTCTAGCCAAACGGCAATAAAAATGCTGACGGTCGCAGCGATGAGAATTAGTAACATCGGCAGCGGCATCCAAACCAGCTTAGCTACAGCTGGGGGTATTCCCAGTGATACCAGTATTTGAATGAAGCTCTCTTGCAGGTTAATTCCAGAACTCATACCCAACTTAAATAGATGGAGTGGAGGGCCTCAGGGCCAATTTCCCTAATGATTCTAACGCTTAATATGTCTTCAAAGGTGAAATAACTGAGTTGGTACTAATAGGAATTACTACTCATGGTTATAGATTAAACATTAGTCATTCCTGGTGATGCATACAAAAACCCCCCTTGATATGTATCAAGAGGGGCTGGAGTTCCTGAAAATCGTCACTGATATCAGTTTCGTTGGATTTATCAGTATTGACAAGAGGGGTGATGCCCATCACAGGGGGAAAATACCGATTTATACGGATCCGTTGCGCACAGCTGACGGAGACTGAGCCTTTTTATCCCAAAGGTGCAGACGCTCTGTCACGTTTATGTATGCTTGGTTGTGAGGACCAGTATAAATTTGTGTTGGTCGAAAAATTCGATTTTCAGCCAACTGCTCTTTCCAGTGGGCGAGCCATCCAGCGGCACGTGCGATCGCAAATATTGGTGTAAATAAGTCAGTCGGAATTCCCAACTTTCGGTAAACCAGTCCCGAATAGAAATCTACATTTGGGTATACGCCCTTTTGTCCTAGACGTTCCGTGACAGCTGTTTCCAGTTCTAAGGCAATTTCGTAATATTCATCCTGGCCAAACTTCTCAAAGAGTTGCTCAGCCAGCTTTTGCAAGATAACCGCCCTTGGATCCTTAACTTTATAGACCCGATGGCCAAAGCCCATAATCTTAGCTTTACGGGCAATGCAATCATCTACAAAGGGGCGTACATTATCCACCGAACCAATCGTTTGAAGCATGGCGACGACTTCTTCGTTCGCACCGCCATGGAGGGGACCAGCTAGTGTACCCACTGCTGAAGCCACCACAGCATAGGGGTCAGTGAGTGTAGAGGCTGTGACCATTGCCGAAAATGTAGAGGCGTTGATCGTGTGCTCAGCATGCAGCGTGAGACATACATCAAAAATTCGGGCTGCTAAGGGGTCTGGTACCTCCTCATTCAGCATGTACAAAAAATTTGCTGCGTAATCGAGATCATCCCGAGGTTGAACCGGATCATTTCCCTTCCGAATCAGCTTAAATGCGGCCACCATGGTGGGAATTTTAGCTAATAAGCGGACCACGGCAGCCTGGATATAGGCCGGATCCTCTAACGCTCGCCGGGAGTAAAATAACCCTAAGGCGGCTGCACATGCCTGTAATGCATCCATGGGATGGCCGCTCTCAGGAAAGCACTTCATCATGTCGCGGATGCGATACTTCAACCGGCGATGATGTTGAATCTCATCCTTAAATAAATCCAGTTCTTGCTTGGTGGGTAGGCCTCCCCAGATAAGTAAATAGGCCGTTTCTAAAAAGGTACTTTTTGGGGCTAACTCTTCGATACGAATGCCTCGGTATTCTAAGATCCCTTCCTGACCGTTTACGTAACTAATGCTTGATTCTGTCGCGGGAATTCCCTCTAAACCAGGGCGATATTCGCATAGGGTCATTGTCAGTCGTCCTACCGCTGCTCTCTTTTATTCCTTAAGGATATCGAGAAGTGGTCTATTCATGCATTTTCCCTGAGAACAGGTAAGCTTTCTTTGAAGAAAACTAGTCCCCGATGGCCGCAATTTGGCCACAATTGCATCCACCCATCGACTCATACACATTTGATAGTAGGCAAACTTACGCCACAGAGTAATCGTCTGCTCATTACAAAATTAGGCGAGGTGGAGCTAGCCAAAATAGCTGACTATTGCCAATGGCGCTTTGTGCATCAGGCAAGGTCAGTCCGATGATACCTGCTTTTTTAAAGACCCAGCGATCATTGCTATTTCCTTGAACCAATTGCTGTGCCCATTGGCTAAGGTCCGGTTTGTGGCCAACTAGTGCCAGGCTCTTAGGAACCTCTGACTGCCAACTTTCCAACCAACTTAACCAATTTTGTAAACAGCCCTCGGGAGCCAGTGGAGGAAATAGCTGATAGTCCAAGGCAAGCTTTGCTTCACATAGGATCTTTGCCGTTTGGACTGCCCGTACCAACGGACTGGTGAGCAACATGTCAAAATGCAACCCAAGGCTCACAAGTCTTTGAGCAATCTTCTGGGTTTTCTGAATGCCTTTATCAACTAAAGGGCGCTGATGGTCATCAACATAGGTACCTCGTTCGGCTGCAATGCCATGGCGAATAAAGTACACCTGAGTTGCATATTTAGAAGACAATTCCATTTTTTGCCGTTACTGATTTAGAGGATGGATTGATCGGTAAAACTTTCTAACAGCCTAAATTTGACAGATAAAACCATCCTGAGGATCAGCCATGCTCAGTTTTTAAGCGCTACGTAAATTTAATCTGGATTCATAACCCCGTCTTTTGGGTTAATCAATTTCATGAGCTTTTGCTTAATCTGCACATCAAATACTTCCCATTTCAATCGATTGTAAGCGCCATTTTCATAAAAGCCAGATAAGAAGCCTACAGGTACTTCAAAGCCTCCCGCCATAGAGCGACCACCGCCAAAAAAGCGTCCTTGGTCGTCGTGTCCAAAGGCTTCTTTAATAAACTCATCCGGGTCAAGGGTGATTTTACTGGTGCGTAAGGAGCCAATAACGACTTCTCGTTCATCGTCCTCATCGTGGACAATGCCATAGACGACGGCTGTATGGACGTCTTCTTCGGTAAGCAGAAAGTCTGTGGCTTGAGGGATTGCATCACGGTCTTCGTATCGCAGGTAGCCCACACCTGAAATTGAGACACTGTTTTGAATATTGCGATTACGCAGCGATCGTTCAATGACATCCATGGCTCGTTTAGAGCGGGAGGCTTGGAGAATGGCACTTAGCAATTGGGCATCGCAATACTGACTAAGGTAAGCAGCTGCCATAAAGTCTGCTTCTGCAGCCTGCATTAATTGTCCTGTATCTGAACGTAAACCGTGCATTAAGGCCGTAGCACACTTAACGTGTTTGCTATTGCTACGGTCGAGATCTAACAGCCCTGCCTGGAGATACTGGGTCAAAATCGTAGCGGTTGCCCGAGCCTCTGGACGAATATCAGAAAATTCTGCCTTGGTTTTACCCTGGAGCGTATGGTGGTCAATCACAACTAAAAGAGGTACTCCTGCGGTGTTGACCTGTTCTAATAACTGGCTAGTAGTGCCCTGGGTGTCAACTAATACATAGCCTGCATACTGGGATAAATCCGGTTTTTTTTTGCTGGGCCAGCGTTTAGCGGGAAGGTTAGTTAGTTTAACTAAAGCAATATTTTCTTGATGGCTAAGGGTACCTGAATAAAAAATATCGCAATCGACATCGTAAGTAGCTGCAATCAATTGATATGCCCAGGCTGAAGACAGGGCATCGGGATCTGGAAAATCTTGAATTAAAACCAGCTGTCGGCTACCAGCATGGGTAATGAGCAAATGGCGTAATGACGCTGCGGGGCCATCGCTGAAATCCACGTTTGGCCTATAACTCGTGTGATTAGAAGATTTAAGCAATGCGTCTTGGGAGGCCATTCACAGAAAGAATTAGGTTGAAATCAGAGGAGAGCAGTGGGGGAATGTTCGGTCAATTAACCGGTAAGGCCAATGACATATTTACGCCATTCCTGATGGGCATCTCCACGCGTGTGGCGAGCAATTTCAAAGTAAAGGCTGCTGTGGGGCTTACGCGGTGTAATCCGCAGAGGCATTCTAGCCTCTTTTGGAGTTCGATTACCTTTTTTGACGTTGCAACGTACACATGCTGATACCATGTTTTCCCATACTTCTTTTCCACCGCGAGAACGAGGGATCACATGGTCTAGCGTCAGGCCATCACCTGCATAGCCACAGTATTGGCAGGTATGATTATCGCGATAAAGCAGATTCCGACGAGTTAAGGGGATTTCTTTGTAGGGAATGCGAACGTAGTGACGCAGTCGAATAACTGTGGGTAGAGGAAAATTCGCGTATATTGAGCGACCATTATGTTCCACAGTTTCGGCCTTGCCCTTAATAATCAGCACAATGGCACGTCGCCAACTTGTGATGTTCAAGGGCTCATAAGAGGCATTTAAGACTAGAACCTTGCTCATTGAGGTTCATATAAAACTTGTGATTTGATACTAACACAGGTCGCTTGAATGCCTTGGTTCTTGCGATACTGTGGCCGTGGTGTGCTTTTTCAGTAAAGGAGATGCAACATGCTGAGGTGGGAAGATACCCCAAGTGTTGCAGCCATGCGATGTTCGCGGGCTTGGGTGGAGATTAATTTGGAGGCAATCCACCATAATGTGCGCCAGTTTCGTTCATTATTACGGCCCACAACTGATCTAATGGCTGTAGTGAAAGCTGATGCCTATGGTCATGGTGCAATTGCAGTGGCTCGGACTGCTTTGGCGGCAGGGGCGACATGGTTAGGTGTAGCAACCGTGCCTGAAGGCATTGAACTACGGCAAGCGGGTTTAACCGCACCTATTTTGGTGATGGGTGCCTTGCATGATGCTGAGGAGGTAAGGGCGCTAGCTCGCTGGCAGTTGCAACCTACAATCGTCACACCTAAACAGGCGCTTGTGTTTGCGACAGCGTTAAGCGATGCTTGTTTGCCCTTGCCAGTACATATCAAATTAGATACGGGGATGTCGCGGCTTGGGTTTGATTGGCAGCGGGCATTGGAGTTTGTGGAGTTTGTTAGTGGGCTGCCTGCGTTACAGATAACAAGTATGTATTCCCATTTTGCAACAGCTGATGAACCGGATCCGACGGAAATGCGACGTCAGCATGAGCGTTTTGAGCGTGCGATCGCAACCCTTGAAATGCATAATCAACTCCCTGCACGCCTGCATTTAGCGAATACAGCAGCTACCCTCACCGATGCCGATGCCTTGCAGTACGATATGGTGCGCGTAGGTTTGGGGCTATATGGTTTGGCACCAGCACCGCATTTACAGTCGTTGCTTAACTTGCAACCAGCCTTAGAAGTTAAAGCGCGTATTACCCATATCAAGAAAATTTCTGCTGGTGCTGGCGTTAGCTATGGGCATCGTTTTGTGGCTAAACGCCCAATGACCATTGCCGTTGTAGGTATTGGTTATGCTGATGGTATTCCTCGTCAATTATCCAACCAGCTGACTGTGTTGATTGATGATCAGCCTGTTTGCCAGGTGGGTTCTATCACGATGGATCAACTGATGTTAGATGTGTCAGATATCCATGGTCTGACGGAAGGCGACATCGTCACATTGCTTGGAAATTCTACCTCCCACCAAATCACTGCAGATGATTGGGCCAATCGTATTGGGACGATTTCTTGGGAGATTCTATGTAGCTTTAAACATCGGTTGCCAAGAATTATGACAAGAAATCGCACTAGAAGGCTTTACCCCGCTGAAGATAGCTTGTTATAATGCAGCTCTGACCTTGGAGAGGTGGCTGAGTGGTTGAAAGCGGCTCCCTGCTAAGGAGTTATAGGGCGTAAGCTCTATCGAGGGTTCGAATCCCTCCCTCTCCGTTTTAATCTGGTAACTTCAACCTAATGGCTCGCGTTGTGGACAGCCCACAGTAAACGCTCTGAGCTTGCGTTTGGATGAGCAAATGAAAATAAGTGCTGAAATGTGAGACGTCCTGAGCGATCTACTACAAATTGTGCCGGTAAAGGTGCCCCCAACGCCTGGCCCGTACCATATTGGCGAAAAATACTACAGCTAGAATCCACTAAAAGTGGCATCTCCAGCCCCAGATCCCTGTGCACGATTTTACTTTGACGCATGTCAGTGCTAGTGATCATGAGCACTTCCGCACCTAGCTGGTCAAACTTTTTGTAGGTTTCGACCATCGACATAATGTGTGGATAGCAGAAGGGACAGTACTGTTTTTCGGTAAAGATACGTGTAAACGCCAGAACGACCACTGATTTTTGGCGATAGCTAGAAAGTTTAATAGACGCTCTTTGCCCCACCATGGGTAGATCAAAATCAGGCAGAGTCTGGCCTACTCGAAACTTGCTAAATGCAGGTAGCGGTAAAAAATTCCTAAAAAAACGCTGACTAATGACCCCTCGAAAATCCGTGGAGGTCAGTTTGAAAGCTGCAGTCATTGATACCTAAAAGGTGAGATGAAAACGGTTAGCTGTCGGTTGGACGATGCACCTAAATCGAAGCAAAAAACTCTTTGGACTTCACAGGATCAGGCGTCATCGTTTTTTCGCCTGGCGTCCATCCTGCTGGACACACTTCATCAGGGTGTGATTGTACATGCTGAATTGCTTGTAAAACTCGCAATGTTTCATCGACGCTACGGCCAAAGGAAAGGTTATTGATGGTAGAGTGCTGCACAATTCCATCCTTATCAATGATGAACAAACCGCGCAGGGCAACACCAGCTTCGGGCTCTAGTACATTGTAAGCAGCGCTAAGCTCTTTCTTGATATCGGAGACCAGGGGATAGGACAAATCTCCCAAGCCACCCGCTTTACGCTCTGTCTGAATCCAAGCCAAATGAGAAAACTCACTATCCACTGAGGCCCCTAATACTTCTGTATTGAGAGCCGTGAATTCATCGTAACGGTCACTAAAAGCTGTAATCTCAGTAGGGCAAACAAAGGTGAAATCTAGTGGATAGAAAAAGAGTACAACGTACTGACCACGGTAGTCAGAGAGTTTAATCGTCTTAAACTCTTGATCAACTACGGCTGTTGCAGTGAAATCAGGAGCAGGCTGACCAACACGCAGGCATCCTTCCACCGGGGTACTCATCCGTTTGTCTCCAACAAAAATCTAGTTAACTAACATACCAGCAATACGGGCCTATTGCTCAGCTACCGGAGACTACTCAAAGCGCAGAGCAGAATGTAAACAACATTAAATTCCCCGAAAACCAGAGCATCGGTTTGGCTTACTTGGTAGGGACTCCCTAACAAAGAGTGTATCAAGTGAGCGTAGCCTCTTTAGACTACCGCGATATATCAAATAAGAAAATAAAAATGGCTCAGACGTGATTTGAACACGTGACCAAGGGCTTATGAGTCCCCTGCTCTACCACTGAGCTACTGAGCCAGTTCAAGTTGCTTTACACACAGCAACTAATTAAATCTATCACGAAATGTCAAGAAACTACGTAGAGAATTGCAGCACTTACTAGTCTTTTTCCAAGCAGGATAGGCAAGGTTTGTCAGCTCTACGTGTCGTTGTAAAAAGATAAGCCTTGTCTTACTGATGGTAAGACAAGGCTTGCTCAAAATCTTAACGCTAGCTAATTCGTCTTAACGGTTGGGCAGCATTGCCATCGGATTCACAGTGCCACGGTCTGGTAGATGAACCTCGAAATGCAAGTGAGGACCAGTGCTATAACCCGTACTTCCCATGTCGGCAATGTGCTGACCCTGAGCCACCCGCTGGCCTTGTCTAACCGTAATGCGGCTGTTGTGGGCATAACGAGTCAAGCTGCCGTCGGCATGACGAACGTCAACTAAGTTGCCATAACCGCCAGAATTCCAACCCGCTCTTTCAACAACACCATCAGCAGCAGAAACAATTGGAGTGCCAACAGGACCGGCAATATCAATGCCACGATGCATACGGCCCCAGCGCCAACCATAGCCGGATGTCAGGATGCCACGAGCTGGCCAAATGTAGCCGTTGAAGTAATCAGGTGTTTCTGGGAGATACTCATCTGCCGACGGCAGTATAGGCATTTCAGGGGAAACAACTTGACCTGTGGCAGGGCTAGAAGGAGAGACGTAAACGCTTGGATCAAGAGGGGCAGCTGCTAATAATTCAGAATTTTGAGTGGAACTGATATCAGAAGTTGCTCTAGCTTCCAAACGATTCCCAGGAAACTGTGGGTTGACTACAACATCATCAGCTGCCGGCAACGATTGCCTTAAAGCAATTTCATTATCGGACTCTAACGGTGTGCTCAGCTCTGGGACCAACTCTTGCGCTGAATTCACGTCAGCCAGGAGGTCAGCGGTATATGGATCTTCAACAGTGACGGATTCAATTGTGTCTTCAATCTCTTCACTAACAAGGTGGGGCTGGGATATAACAGAACCACCTTGACCACCACGTAAGCGCTGTAGGGTTGAAGACCCGTTAATACGATTCTCAACCGTTGACTGTAGGCGACCTAGATGGGTTCCATCAAAATCGCTTAGGGAAGAGGATGCCGTTAATTCAGGAGAAGACTGTGTAATGGAAGAAGCTGCTTCAGAGATGATTAACTCATTGGCAACCTCTTCAGGAATATCTAGAGTATCTCCTGCCACAATGAAGTCAGGATCTTCTAAGCTATTTGTTGCAACTAAACTCTCAGACGTTGTGCCCAATGAGAGCGCAATATCCTCAACGGTGTCACCAGGACGAACTTCATAACTGTTGAATGCCGTATCGGTGGCTTCTTCAAAATTTAAAAGTTTTGCTGCATCGCCTGGGGATGACTGTAATTCAGTTTCCGAGCTGTCAATCATTGTAGATTGATCGCTAGATACCTGACTATTAGATGCCAACTGCTTGAGATCAGCTTGAAACCCATCAGAATGGGACACTATGCCAGCTGAGCGTAGAGAGACATCACCAGTTAACTCTTCGGAGGCAACAACAGCTGGCTCATCAACCTCGTTTACCAGCTCAGACTGTGTGGAACTTCTATCAACACTTGAAATACCTGCTACCAAACGCTCTAGATTAGGTGCTTGAGCTTGGTCACCCGAATTTTTCTGGGCCCCTGGTAGTAGAGAAACTAGGGTCGGCTGAACTGATTCCTCATTGGGAACCTTAATCACTTGACCCACCTGAAGTGTTGTGTCAGGGGATATGCGGTTTGCCAGCTTGATATCCTGAACTTCAACATGGTGCTCTTGGGCAATCTGCCAAAGGCTATCTCCTTGTTGAACCGTGTGATATACAGCATGACCATTCATTACAGGTTGCTCCGAATGGCCGTGGAGCATAGATGGCAACTGGGGTGATTCGCTTGAATTTGCTGACGTTGCGATCGCAAAAGATCCAACCGCTGCAGTTGCTTCACTATCAGCGAATAAAACTCCAGATGCACCAAATGAGAGTGCAAGTCCCAGCATAGCGGCAGACTTTGATCTGCCAGCGTTTCCAGACGGAGCTTGCTCAGAAACAGTATCCATGTCGGAGAAACATGAATGACTTACTTCAGACTTGGGCTCCTGAAAATTTGCTCGTTTCAAGGAATAACCTCCTAAATGACCGGCGTTCAACTGTTCGAAACCAACTTGTCCCTATGCAGTTGCCCGATAGTAGGCCGTTGACTACAAGTTGAATCAGGTAGATGAGGCACGTGCACAGAGCAAAAATGCCCATAGCAAGTGAGCACCTTTCGTACCCAACTTAGGCAAGTTTACACGACTTAATCAAAAGATCAATCCTGTACCAAACAAGTTCCATCGTATTCTCCAAAATCAACATGAAATTGAATTTGCGATGGATTTTTATCTCAATAAGGCGTTAGGACTGCTTTCCGGAATTCTGCGAATCCTTTTGTAGAAAAGCGTTTAAGCGATTCTAGTGATATCACCTTAGAAAGTATTGACGGCACAAAGTGTGCCTAAGAGCCTTGCCCGCGATTTGTTAGGTATAAATGCTCCCAATAGTCTTATTTTCTAGGATTCCCAGTTCTTTCGGGAACTTGATCTGGATTGGACCTTTGTGATGACTGTAGCGCTATAGAAAATTTTTATCGCAGGAATGGTTGATTTGTATCTGAAATGACTGTCTTGAAGCAGGGCAATACAGGAGAAGAAGTTGTTTTACACTCCACTCTGAGCCTTGCCGCACCTTGCTCATATGAGATTTCAGCTCTTAGACCTGGCAGTAAATTCCCTATGACTTGGCAGTTATTCTCCCTGAAATGAGCTCTATATATCTATGAACCCATAGATATATAGTCTGATTGGCTATGACAACTAGATGTGCAATCTCTCTCTCCCTATTTCTGTACCTAAGCAGTGGGAGACGATAAGTAATTAAGCTGTCGTAAGGCCTCGAAAAGCCCAATGGCGGCACTTACTGAAAGATTAAGACTACGGACGCTATCGTGCAGCATGGGGATTTTGGCAGTTTGCTCACAGGTCTCTAGCAGTGATCGAGGGAGTCCTTCACTCTCGCTACCAAATAATAGCCAATCGTCTTCTTGATACTTAATCTCTATGTAGCTATATGTGCTTTTGGTCGTAAAACCAATGAGACGGCCACCTATTTGCTGTTGATATTGCCCAAAACTATTTAAATCTGGATGCACTTGCAAATTAACGTGAGGCCAGTAATCTAAGCCCGCTCGCTTGAGATATCGATCACTGAGTTCAAATCCCAGGGGTTCTACTAAATGTAGTTCAGTGGCCGTTGCGGCACATGTGCGGGCAATATTACCTGTATTTGGTGGAATTTCTGGGTTAACAAGGACAATTTTGGGCATTGACATAACTCTATGTGGTGCAATTGATTATTTTTCCTGGGCTTTTTTATACCCAGATGCCTATTTTGCATCGCCTTTATATAGGAGTTACTAATCAATCGATCTCACTTCTTGGACGTAGGCATTTTTTTATGTCCTGACCTATGAAAAATCTAATGTTGCTAGCGCTCCATAGCATTGACTAATCGATTGGCTATTAAGCTATAACTCTAGGTTTTTATAGAACCAGGTAGATGATTATGGGGGATTGGGGCCTAAACTGGCTGACATAAATCGCTTTGTAACGCTTGCTCCTGACGTTCCATAATTTGAATGGTTTGGGCCATTACTTGAGCAACATCCAGACCAGTGTCTACTTGTTTGAGCCAATTCTGCGCCTGGTTGCCTTCCCTTAGGATTTGTTTGATAGGTGTCAGAAAACAAGCAATACCTTGAGCTTTCGCAATGGGTAGGACTTCGTTATAAATCTGTGTGATCCAATCAGTGGTATTAATGGGCTGGCCATCGTACCAATGTTGTAACTCTGCATCTAGACTGGCTTTTGCCACAGCTTTTTCATTGGCTTCAGTAATTGAGAGCAAATCGTCATGACGATTGTGACTAGGCAGTTGGCTAGAGACGAGGGGATCCAAATTTGGATCTTGCTGTAGTTGGAGAATACGTGATTCTAGGAGAGCTGTGATTGCCAATAAGTGAATTGGGTCAGTTACCAGGTCTGAAATTCTAACTTCGAGGCGATTGAGTTTATAGGGGCGGCAGTCTCCATTGGGGCGTACAGAGTTCCAAAGGTGACGAACGTTTTTCATGGTGCCTAGTTTGAGCTGTTCTTCTGTCCATTTAATGAAGTGCGCATGGCTCTCAAAGAGAGGGACATGACTAGGCGTCTGGGGAAATACATGCCAGCGACTAGAGTGATAGCCGGTCACTTGGTTGTCGAGGAAAGGGGACGATGCACTCAAGGCAAGAATTAAAGGGGCTTCAACCCGAATGAGCCGACAAGCTCGCATTAATACTTCAGGATCGCTAATACCCAGATTGATATGGATACTGGCAGTAACTACATTGGTTCCGTAGGTTTGCTCAATGTAGGCATGGTAAGGATTTTTCGGATCAGAACGATAGAAAATCTGGCTATTGCCAGTAGCTAAGGTGCTCCCAGGAAGAATGGTATAGCTGGGGTCAAGAGTTTTGAGAAACTGCCTCAACCGTCGCCGGGGCGTAACGAGTTCACAGAGTAACTGATCATAGTGCTGCAATGGAGGGGTCGTGTATTCAACGTTACGACTATCTGGCTCGCGAACAAATCCGCTCAGGGATTTAACAATTTTGTCTGACAGACCGATGATTGTGCCATCGGTGTGGCCAGTATACATTTCGACTTCAAATCCTTTTGACAGCAGCACGATGTTACTCCGATGTAGGCAGATTGCAGTTGTCGCAATAATTGCACCTGTCCATCTTAAAGGCTGAAGAGTTGACTGGAGCGGATGCTTTGTAATGGGCTTTGTTGGTTAGAGCTGATTTGATGTGGGGAATGTGGCCCTAATCGATGTGTCCTATGTCCTATACATAGTGACAACAAAATTGAGCATCATATATACGGAGAGTACATGGGAAGGAAACGTCCATAGATATGCAGAGGGGAAGTCGAATAGATAGCTATTTATCTAGATGGCACTATCTATTATCTATATAAATAACCTGTAGGTTTTTCGGTGCGGATGTAATTGATGCTGTAGTTGAGAACATAGGGTTTTGCTTGGATAGCAGGTGGATACTTGCTCTTTGGCTGGGTATTCTACCAAGGACAGTCTTTGTTGTAGCCCAAGCATCTATATATATATGAGATCCATCTATATATATAGATGAGATATATGGGTTAATGCAGCGGTTGAATGTTTGAGCTTTCGGAGCCACTCTTCAAAGAAGGTTTTTCTTTTGTAGATGTAATTATCAAGGATAGATAGGTTAAGCTACTAGGAATACATACCTAGTTACACATCTGCTGTTTTACGGGTTTGGTTTACTGTGAATCGGGATATTTTAGCGTTTACTTCTGATGCAGCGATGGATGACGATTCTGTGATTCGTCTTAGTGATGATGCCTGTCAGCGAGTAAGTGTCAAAACTGAAAAGTTTGCCCCTCGACAGCGCAAAATTGTGGCATCCGTCGCGATTCCACGTTCACTTGAGCAGGTATGGAAAATTTTGACCGATTATGAAAAGCTTTCAGATTTTGTCCCTAATTTGACTAGTAGCCGCTTATTACCGCGATCTGATGGTGGTATCCGGTTAGAGCAAATTGGGGCTCAATGTTTTCTCAACTTCAAGTTTTGTGCGCGTGTCATTTTGGATATGACGGAGCATTTCCCCCGAGAAATAGGATTTTCGATGGTGGAAGGTGACTTTAAGAAGTTCATCGGTAAGTGGACCTTGCAACCTGCCCTTTTAGGGGAGCAGACTGCGACTATTTTGTCCTATGAACTAATGGTTCAGCCACCTTTGGCGATGCCTGTTCAGTTGATTGAGCATCATATTTGCCATAATCTAACGCAAAATCTGATGGCAATTTGCGATCGCACCACAGAGCAATTTGCCTAACAGCGTAGCTTTTAAGAGCGCCTAAACGCCCACTGCCTCAGGGGAGCTAGTGGGCCGCTTATTTTGTTTTTAGAGATCAAGCGTTGGTAACCGTTCCCTTTGTTCCTCTGTCATTAGACAATTCCAATCTGGGATTCTAGACTTTGCCTCTACTTGAGCCGCTTGGTATTGCTCTGCTGTTGGGGCATTTAACCAACCTGATTTGGCATAGTAAAGCTTGGCAAGAAATTCTCTCAAGATATGTCGACGCCACATCGAAGACTTAACCTTGACCGGATAAGGTACCACTTCAAAGCCAAAGCTACGATAAACCATCGTTGCCCGTGCAATGTGCAGATCGTCCGTCACGAGTAATATCTTTGGTTTATCCGCTGAGGTCTCGATGGGCGGCATCAGCATCTCAGTATAAAATGCATTTTCCCACGTACTGCGGGAGCAGGCTTCACCACTAATACTAGCGGTGGGTATTCCCATATCCTTCGCTAAATCTATGATTATTGGAGCATCCGTGACGCCGCTGACAAAAAATAACGGAGCCCGTTCTTCTTGCCATAGTTGCACAGCTGCAGTTGTTCTATATTCAGAATATTGTGGCCCTCGACCGAGTACAACAATGGCATCGGCTGACTCACCAGTGTCTGGGCGAGCAATTATAGTTTGTAGGGTTTTATTGATCCACCAAGGAGATAATCCAAGGGTCGCTAAAACGGCCACTATCCACAATATGAATTTGTTGTTGGCTGGGGAATGAAAAACGTTCTGACAAGTTTGACAATGGTAAGTATGGCGACGTTTAAACTTAGCTTTGTGCTTTTGAATTGAGGGACTTGTGCAATTGGGGCAATCCATGTGGGGAGGGGAGCTATGGTATGACCCTTATCCTAATAATTAATAATTTGTTGCATATGTAAACAAAACAAAGAAAAAGGATGCGCCAATAAAGTTTTTGGCACATCCTTTTTCTTTTATACCCCCAGGGGAATTCGAATCCCCGTCGCCTCCGTGAAAGGGAGGTGTCCTAGGCCTCTAGACGATGGGGGCGTGTTGCCCTTGCGTGACCGTGTTGGCCTTTATAAATATACAAATCTGAGGGAATAAATGTCAAACGTCTATTGGGATTTTTTTTATGCTGCTCTATTTCGCCTGTAATGTCTTTCTTTAAGAGGGGGTTACGCTAATTTACGGGAATTACGTAAACGGATAAGCTGGCGTCGCATTTCTGGAGAGGCCTCTAAGGCTTTTATTTGATGAATATCTATTTGAGATTCCAAAGATTCCAAATAGTCATCATCACCATAGGTGTAGGCATCCACTAAAGCTTCTATCAGTGCACTACTATCACGTTCGTCGATAGCAAGCTGATCTTCAATAATGCGAAACTTTAGCCGGACCTCACACTCGTATATATTGACGCTGTTGTTTTGGGCAGGTAGGTCAAAGGACATTCCCATCAGTTCAGTTGAGGTGTGTGGTTAAAATACAAAATCTAGACAAGGTTCATATGATGTCTTGTTATCAAGTTTGTCTGATGTGCTAATAGCCAATGTTGTCTTCAATGGTAGATATTTAAATGAATCCCAGTTTTCTACATTTACTAACGGCTTTCAGTTGTTGGTGTTTGGAGTTTATTAAAAAAATAAAAAATAGTTAAGCGCATTGATTTTGACCGACTTATAAAAATCAATCTTGTCTAGGGATATAGATTACTTATAGGGCTGAAAAGCTTTTTTTGAAAGCCCTCTGACGGTTGTCTTGAGTTTTTATATTGAGTTCTATTGATTTCTAATCTATGTGTTTTAAATGGATTTTGATGATTGTTTGATTGTTTTTTTGTTTGTGATTTTTAAGGGATATATCAATATGTCTGATTTCAATCAAACATTGTTCAATTTACCTGAAAAACGATGGTTGCCTTTTCCCTGAGCGTCAGCTCCCATCTGCCTCTAACAGATCGTGGGAACCTATATACGCTTGGTAATAATGTGATTCAGGATGTATAGATTTGCCGATATGCTAGCGACCTCGGACAGCGTAAGATAGTATCGTTTGTCAGTGCGGCATAATTTTGCCGATGCGCTTTTGAATCAGCCTGCCCCACCTAATTCAAGTATGGAGCCTTTGACACGTACTCAAGTGCTAGTTGCGATCGCGGCAACAGCCCTTGTACTGTTTGTCATTGCTCGCTTTTGGCTCTTGTTTGATTCAGTAGAACAGTTACCCAGTCAGTTGGGTATTTATCCGATTGGGCTAGGGGTGCTTTTGGGGATGGGTATCACCCTGGTTAGCGCCATACTCTATTGGGCGTGGCCGAGGTATCGACATAGTGCCGAAGTTTACTTGGAGTACATTCTAAAACCTCTGGCTTTGCCAGATGTACTCTGGTTAGGCTTACTGCCTGGTATTAGTGAAGAACTGCTGTTTCGGGGAGTGATGTTACCGGCCTTTGGCGCAAATTTAGCAGCCTTAGCACTGTCGAGTCTTTGTTTTGGGTTACTACATATGAGCGATTTGCGGCAGTGGCCGTATATGTTGTGGGCCACTTGCGTCGGTGGAATATTAGGCTACAGTGCTATAGCGAGCCAAAACCTATTAGTGCCAGTAATTGCCCATGTATTCACTAACATGGTGTCTAGTTTAGTTTGGAAGCTCAAAGCTTCTGATTTAGCTACCCATTAAAAAGTTTTGGATTTTGGTGTCTACCTCAAACCCGCAGCCATTGAAGTCGGTTGGTTTACCTGATATTGACCAAATACTGGGATTGGCCGTGTTCGATGCTACTGGACTACCTCGCGATTATTTCATTACGCCGCAGCACGAAGATACTGAATGGATTCAGCTAGTCTTTCAATCTTTGGGGCTACAGCAGTTGATAGCATCAACTATGGGGTTGTCGATGTTTAGTCATGCCATGATTCGTACTAAGGTTGGCAATATCGTTCTGATTTGTTGCGATCGCAGTTATATTGCCGTCTTAATTAAGCGTGCTTTACCTCAAGAACGTCCACAGATCGAAGAAGCCTGGGTGGATTGGATTCAAGACTTTGAGGCTAATGTTGTGCGCACACACCCTAACTTCAGAGCGGTTTAATGTCTCACATAGGTTAAACGCCCGTCTTTAATTTGGACCACCGGATGGTTTGATGAGCGTACTAGCTGTTCATCATGGGTGGTAACAATCACCGTAATGCCAATAGAGTTGAGCTTTTCTAAAATTTTAATCACTTGGCGGGAATTATCTCCATCCAAGTTGCCAGTGGGTTCGTCGGCCAGTAGCAAAGGGGGGGTGCTGACCACTGCACGGGCAATGCTAACCCGTTGTTGCTCTCCTCCAGAGAGCTGATCTGGAAAGCAGCTAGCTTTATGTTGCAGGCCAACCATTCGTAGAGTGGGTCGTAAACGGCGATTGATTTCCCTACGGCTATAGCCCTGTGCCCAAAGTACAAAGGATACATTCTCTGCAACGGTGCGGCGAGGAATGAGCTTATAGTCCTGAAAGACAATACCGATGCGCCGACGTAACATGGCCAGCCGGTTTCCTCGCAGTTTAGCCAGGTCTTTGTCATCCACCAGAATCTTGCCTGATGTGGCCCGCTCTTGGCCATAGAGCAATTTGAGTAAGGTGGATTTGCCAGCCCCCGAAGGCCCAGTCACAAATAGAAAATCGCCCCGTTTGATCTGGAGGTTAATATTCCGTAGCGCTTGACTGCCGTTATCGTAGACTTTGTTAACGCCAGTCAAGGTGACCAGGGGGGGATGGGCACTGTCAGTTTTAGTCTGCTGTGGTTGCTGAGTTCCTTGCAATGTTGCCGATGTCGCCTGAAAGGCTGCATTACGCCTAGATTGTGCATCCGGACGACGACGGCGAGGGTATTGTGTCTTGGGCGGAGTCACGGCGGATGTCATAGGGGCTTTGCGTTGAGTGGGGACAGATCTTACTTGCAATGCATGGGCAGTACTTTTGTCTCTGTACAAGGATATAGGTAATGGGACAAATGTCCAGTCCCTTGACAACTTTTATTGGATTGTTTCGGTGAATTGTTAAGGGGCATTCTATAGAGCGCCCCTTAACAATTAATTTTGGCAATGATCTTGGGCCTCACACTCGTCGACCTAAGTCATAGCCTATAGAACGGAATACAAACTTAGGTAAGGCCAGCATTCTCCGCCAACGCCAGGGTTCTTGATAGAGTCGGTAAAGCCACTCAAGATTGTTGTTGCACATCCAACGAGGAGCTCGTCGCTTCTTCCCTGCCCAGATGTCAAAGCTGCCACCAACACCGACCCAAATTGCGTTGGGGCAGAGCTGACGGTGGTTTGCAATCCATAGTTCTTGGCGGGGGACCCCCAAGCCTACAAAGATCACACTGGGCTGTAATTCCTGAAGTTGATGCTGAAATCCTAACTGCTCTGTTTCCGATAGATAGCCATGCTGCGCGATCGCAATATTCAAGTCAGGGAACAGTCGTTGCCAATGTTCAGCCGCTGTTGTTGCCATACCAGGCGAACCGCCATAAAAGACGACAGTTTCTGTGGCGTGGAGTTTTTTCAATACGTCCACAGCAAATTCGATGCCGGGGTAACGTTTTAGAGGATGGCGTTGAACCCACTGAAAATACAGCTTAACGCCTGCTCCATCAGGAATTACCAGCGTGGCATTTTGAATGATTTGCTGTAAATCAGCATTGGCCTCTGCCTGAATACACATTTCTGCATTCAGGGTAACGACATGGCCACCACCACCTGAACGCAGGTGCTCCATGAGCCAGCCTACATAATCGGTACTTTGATGTACCGGTAAGCCCATAACAGATAGCTGTTTGAGTGGGCCAATAACAGGCGCGGGAGTGGATACCATGGACTCAAAACGAGGAAACGATTCGATGGAATAATGCCACGCATACCGTATATCGGTTTGCCCAAAAATGGCAAGAGTTATCCTGCTATCTCCCCTAGAAATCTTCTTCTTCGTATTCGATGACTTTTTTCTTTTGAGGAATGTTTAAAGGTTGGGCTTGATATGGCTCCTCTTCCGGGATGGCCTGTTCCATGGGAGGACGGGAGGGTTGTTCAAGCTCCAGCCGTTGAGGTGGTGCCGCTTCACGACGAGGGGCGGGAGCTTCTTGTTTGAGCCCTGAGGGCAATTGATTGCTGGCAGATGTGGGCATGATATAGCCATCATCCTCTCGTTCCCAGGGGGCTGAGCCTAAGCCAAGACGTTCTAGGAGCCCGACGCTGATCTGTTTCAGTTTTTCCTCTGAACCTTCAAAAACAATAATGCGGTCTGGCCCAGTGCTCACAATCTCTTCAACAGGTAGCTCGTAAGAACTAATCACCTGGTCTGGAATCTGGGGTAATCCCATGGACGCAATCACAAGGGATAGCAGTTTGCCACTGACCACATCAAATTTGAAGCCACGGACACGGCCCAGACCTTCACCTGACTCAGTGATGACTTCGCTTTTGACCAGATTGGTATAGTTGGCCACACTAATGTCATCCTCGATGACTGAATCATCATCAACTAAGATGACATCGCCAATTTGACGAATGCTGCTCAGCAACATGATCTGTTCTGGCCCAGACACCACTTTAGATAGGATGTTATCCCGTAGTCCCAAAGCAACCACTTCGCCACCTTCACCTCGACCTCGGTCTATATCTACCCACAGTTGACTCACTACCCCCAGACGACGGCCTGTAGAACGGGTAATCACTTGGGTGCCAATCATGTCGGAACGCAGCCGACTTTGCTCAAAACTCATCGTTTGGGGTCTACTGTGTGGTGTCTATAGGGTCTGCTTAACCAGCGTGCATGTTTCTTAATTGACAGAAGCGTGCTTCATCACATTACACCCTATACATCGATTTTTTGACAGTGTGTGAAACCGTATTGGATTTGTAGAGGCGTCCCATGGAACGCCTCTACAAATCTATTTACCCTCCGGCGGAGGCTCGCTGCAGGTTAATCCCCAGTACCTGCGTGTAGGCTCCTCTAGCTTGAGTTACGCCGATGGTGCGCTCGGCAGACTCGATCATGGGGCGTCGAAGACTAACGACCATAAATTGTGCCTGTTGTGCCTGGTGACGAATCATTTTGGAAAGGCGTTCGACGTTGGCACCGTCTAGGAACATGTCCACCTCGTCAAAGGCATAGAAGGGGGAGGGACGATAGCGTTGTAGGGCGAAGATAAAACTGAGGGCAGTGAGGGATTTTTCCCCACCCGACATGGATGCGAGCCGACGAACGGGCTTGCCCTTGGGGTGGGCAACTAGATTTAATCCACCATTAAAGGGATCTTGGGGATCGTCGAGCTGCAGATAGCCATCTCCATCGGAGAGTTGCGCGAAAATGGATTGGAAGTTTTTGTTGACCGCTTCAAATGCTTCTTGGAATGCGTGACGACGCAGAGTGGTGAAGTTTTCAATACGCAGTAATAACTCTGTACGCTCTTCTTCCAGGGTGGTGAGCTTATTGGTTAGTTCTTCCAAACGTTCTTGAGTGCGTTCATATTCCTCAAGGGCTAGCATATTGACTGGCTCCATAGCCTCAAGGCGACGCTGCAGGGACTTGAGCTGTTTTTGCAACGTTTCTAACGTCAGGTCTTCAGGAACCTCAGGCAGCGGGCTTGGGAGTTCAGCCTGTTTGGTTTCGATGGCTATCTGTAGCTCGTTGAGCTGCTGCTGTCGCTCTTGCTGAGTTTCGCTGAGTTTTTGTTGCTGCCACTCTAGCTGCTGTAGCTGGTTGCGTTGTTCCCGTAGTTGATGTTCTTTGCGATCGCGTTCCGCCTTCTCACCTGCCAAAGTCTTATCTAGCTCGGCCAGGGCTGCTTGGGTAGCAATAATCTCCTGCTTCAGCTCTGCTTGCTGCTTATTAATCTCTGTCTGTTGATTAATTTGACCCTGTTGCTGTTGGCGACCTTGTGCAAGGCTTTGCTGGTTGGTTTGAATTTTCTCCTGTAAGCGTTGGCGTTGAGCCTCTAGTTCGTTCTGTCGCTGCTGGGCGATTTGTAATAGCTGTTGACGCTCTGTCAGTTCGGCTTCTAAGGCTCGCACTTTACCCTGGGCCTGTTGCCATTCGCTATGGGTTTGGGATTCCTCTAAAGCCGTTAGTTCTTGGCGCTTTTGTATCAGTTGTCCTTCCTGTTCAGGAAGAGCGGTTTCCAACTGCCGCAAACGCTGCTGGGCAGCGGCATATTCAGATTGATATTGCTGTCGCTGCTGCTGTGCTTTTTCTAGACGTTGCTGTAGTTGCTGTTGCTGTTGCTGGGTTTGGGTGTTTTGTAATTGCTGTTCGCGGTAGCTTTGGCGGGTTTCGATCAATGTCTGAGATTGGGCTTTGACCGTGGCATCGGCCTGGGCCAGGGCGCGATCGCAACTCACTAAAATCCGCTCAATTTCGTGCAGCCGTTCTCGTAAGGCTTTCGCTTCTTCAGACTCTCCAGCTTCAACCGTGCCAAAATGTAGTCGACCCTGACGCCGCAGGCTACCGCCGGTCATCGCGCCGCTGCTTTCTAACACTTCACCATCCAGGGTGACCATGCGAAACTTTCCGAGATGGCGGCGCGCATCGTCGAGACGCTCAAAAACAGTGGTGTTGCCAAAGACAAAGGCAAACACTTCTCGGTACATGTCATCGCATTCAATCAGGTCGACAGCGTAGTCGATAAAGCCATCGGGGCGTTCCCATCGCCCTAACCTTTGACCCCGAGGTGCGCGGATAGAGTTCAGCGGTAAGAAGGTGGCTCGACCAGCGCGCTTGCGTTTAAGAATGTCGATGCCTCGGGCGGCAACGCCGTCATGTTCAACGACCAAATAACCCAATCTTGCTCCAGCGGCAATTTCTAGCGCGGTTTGATATTTAGGATCTACACGCCCCAATTGGGCCACTAGACCGCAAATACCGGTCAGACCGCTGTTAATCAAAACTTCCGTAGCCTGGGTCCCACGGGTTTCTTGGAGTGCCTGCTCCTGGGCTTCCAGCTTGTCTAACTCTCGCTGCTGTTCTCGTTGTTCCCGCAGTAATCGGTCACGGGTTTCGCGGTGGGTCTTAAGCTCCTGTTCAGCTGTTGCTACAGCCTGCGCTAGGGTCTGAATTTTCGTTTCTGTGTTGGAGAGCTCAGGGCCTGCGGTTTGAGGGGTAGCGCTGAGCTCAGCTTCCAGGTTCTGAATTGCAGTGGTTTGAGCCGTGATCTGGCTCTGCAGTTGATTTAGGCGTTCCTGTAGTCGTACCTGTTCAGCTCGCTGAGGTTCCAGTGCTTTGAGCAGTGCTTCTACTTCGCGACGTAGGTTTGTTTGAGATTCAACCCAGGCT
Source organism: Leptothoe sp. LEGE 181152 (assembly GCF_032906605.1). Taxonomy (NCBI): domain Bacteria; kingdom Bacillati; phylum Cyanobacteriota; class Cyanophyceae; order Nodosilineales; family Cymatolegaceae; genus Leptothoe; species Leptothoe sp. LEGE 181152. The sequence goes on along the minus strand of NZ_JASATU010000006.1, from coordinate 82,369 downwards.
TGGGAGGCAGTTGCGATCGCACTCGTAGCTTCTCGGCTTTCCTCCACCGCCTGAGCTGCCCGATCGCGCTCAGCTTGCAGCTGCACGATCTCATTAGTGGTGAGAACACTCAGCTGCTGACCCAGGGACTCTAACTCTTGACTGCGCTGTTGTAACTCAACCTGGGTGGCTTGAAGTTTAGCGGCTAGCTCCCGTGTCGATTGGCTGAGGCTCTGCTTCTGACGTTCAAGCTGCCGCAACTCCGCCTCTTGCGTAGCAAGTTTAGACTGCAGCGCTAAATGCTCATCTTCGCCCAGAGCTTTGACCTTGGTATTAAGTACATCTAGCTCAGCGGCAGTGGTTTCAATTAACTTGACCAGCGTGAGGCGCTGTTCAGCCAATTTAGTAGCCTTTTCCTTACCTTGGCTAATCTGGCGCTCTAAATTATCAGCTTGTTCCTGTTGTTGACGCCACCCTAAAACCGCTTGCCACTGGGTCTTTTCCTGGAGTGTCGCTTTGAGTTGTTTATACTTTTCAGCCTTTTTACGATCTTGATCAAGCCGTTCTAGTTGGTCGATTAATTCTCGCTCCACAATGCGAAAGCGTTCTTCACGTTCCCGCACCATATCAAGCTTGAGCTTTGCCTGGTCAATTTTCCGATCAAATGATGCCACCCCTGCCAGTTCATCGATAATTTCTCGACGCTCGCGCCCCTTCATCGAGATGATGCTGGTAACGTCCCCCTGTAGGACTACGTTGTAGCCTTCAGGATAGATGCGAAATCGTTGTAACTGTTCATGCAACTCAGTCAGGGTGCAGGGCTGGCCATCAATAAAATAATTTGATGTGTAAGTGCCTTGGGCTGTGACCCGCAGGCGACGAGTCACGCTCCATTCTCGCGGTAACGGAACCACATTATCAGGGGCACTAGCATTACTGGCCTGCCCATTGGCTTCGGCACCATTCTGATGAGCTGGAGTTGTGGTTGACACTACCGATAAGCTTGGATCTGTCGAGCCCCCATTATCGGTAGCGTTGATGTCTGGTTCTAAATTTGTTTCAGGACCTTCTGTATCGTTAGGCTCTTGAGCTTCCTGCTCTGGATTTGTGGCCTCTACCGAATTCGCTGCTGTATCTGAGTTGTCATGGATGCCACTTTCTTCCTCTTCCTTCTGCCGATCTTGAGGATTACTGTCGTCATCACTTAAAAGTTCTGGCGGGATATCGCTGATGTCAAATGTGACTGTGACGCTGGCTTCTGATGTGGAGCGTCGACTGGCATGATTTTGATTAACCAGATCTGGCAAGCGCTCAGCTCGCATACCCTTAGAACTGGCTAACCCTAAGCAGAATAGAAGTGCATCAAGGATGTTCGACTTTCCCGAACCATTGGGTCCAGAAATAACGGTAAAACCCGGTAACAGAGGGACCTGAGTCGTACCTCCAAAAGATTTAAAGTGGGAGAGTTCAACTCGCTTTACATGCACAAAGCAAACGCACTCGAACTAGTGCGTACAAGTGTACTTAGACCATAACATTTGCGTTCCATGTACAGCCAGTGCAATGGGGGGATCAACAACTGCTGTAAAGAACGATGGCTCTCCAAACAGCAAGACTTGGTGGGGCAATCCAAGAAGCTAAAATAATCTAGCCAGGAATGTGTAAAGCGGATTATTTATTTAGCCAGACTATAGTTTGCCAGATTTTGTTGAAATCGCAAGATAACCTTATCCAATTTCCAGCATTCGTGTCTACGATGCAGGCTACCTTAGGATAGTTCTAAAATGACTACGGGAAGACAAAGACCTCTATTTGCCTAGGGCGTATCCAAATGGGACCCTGATGGTTGAGCTGGTGGAAGTTGCAGTTCTACATATGTGTACTTTGAATTCCAGTGTTTCCTTTTTCCTCTGGTTTGCTCTGTGTCCTCCACTGTTTTTTCTAAACTATCTCAGCCGGTTATTTTAGGATTTGACCCAGGCCGCGCTAAGTGTGGTCTAGCCATTGTTGGGGTAGATCGCTCATTGTGCTACCACGAGGTGGTTCCGGCTGAGGATGTGATTGAGCATATTGAATCCCTACGTCAGACCTATCCTATCTCGCTGATTGTGATGGGGGACCAGACTGGGGCCAAAATCTGGAAACAGGAATTATCGCAGCGACTACGAGAAAGTCCCAATATCATTTTGGTGGATGAGCGTTATAGCAGTCTGGAAGCTCGCGATCGCTATTGGGAAATGTTTCCCCCTAAAGGTCTGAATCGGATATTGCCCCAGAGTATGCGCAGTATTCCTCGCCCCATTGATGATATCGTCGCGATTTTATTAATTGAGCGGTACCTCAACAAGCTGACTGAAGTCGAGCTGTGATTTGGGCAGATGTTTTATATTTCGCTATCCAAGCAATTTAATATCTCTAAAAGTTCAACGCCGAACTTTGAAACATCAGCCAGGAAATGCCGAACTTTGAAACATCAGCCAGGATAGGAAAAAGTTACTAATGAAAATAGCCAGTAGGGCGGTCACCACTGCTGTCGTGGTTGATTGCCCTACACCCTTGGCTCCCCCTGTTGTGGTTAAGCCCCAGCTCGAACCAATGATTGCTATGAGGCCGCCAAATACGAGGGCTTTGATGATTGCAGCGACTAAATCCCTGACCTCTAGAAACAGCCTTGCTGAGTCTAGAAAGACAGTTTGGGAAATATTGAACATTGTGCTTGTGATCAGCAAACCCCCCGTCATACCTGTAATGAATGACAGGATTGTTAGCAGAGGCAGCATCAACGCACAGGCAACAACTCGGGGCAATACCAGGTAGTCAACCGGGTCTGTCTTCAGGAGCTGCAATGCATCAATCTGCTCGGTCACTTGCATAGTGCCAATTTCAGCTGCGAATGCAGAACCAACCCGACCAGCAATGATCACGGCAGTTAACACTGGGGCTAGCTCCCTTGCCAGCGTCAACGCTAGCACTCCACCAACGGCTGTGCTAGCTCCAAAGTTAATAAATTCACGGGTGACTTGAATTGTGAACACCATACCGACGAAGCTGGCAGTCACCAAAGTGATCAGCAAAGACTCTGGTCCCACGGCAGCCATTTGCTCAATGGTGTTACGCCGATGTAAAGGGCGAGTTGCGAGGTGAACAATGACTTGACCACCCAGTAGAATGGCAGCCATCAAACGCTGACCCCATTTGGCAAGGCTCGACGTAGGAAATGCAGCAGACAAAGGGGATGACTCCTTAGATGCGGGGCAGCAATGAATATTTGAGCATGAGGCTTAATTATTTTAATGGGTTAAGCAGTGGGTTAAGGCAAGACTCTAAATGCTCCGTAGTTTTATGAAAATTTAAGATTCCTCAAGTTGACGCCCATATTCAATGATTGCTCGTATTGTTGGGGTGGTTGTTCCTTATGCCCATGCAGCCAAAAAATGGCAGGAGGTAGAGAATGGGCTTGCAGTTATTTAGTTCTTTAGTGCTGACATTGGTCATCTGCTTTTTGCTGCCTGCAGCTGGCATGGGAGTAGCGTTAGGTGCTTTGACCTTGGGCGTTTGGTCGCCGTTATCGACCATTAGTGCTGTAGGTAAAGATTATATGGTGGATTTTTTAATCACCTTTGGTGCAGGCAATATGGTTCAAGGTTTTGTAATTATTTGCTTAACCATCAGTATTGTGGGTGGCTTATTCGATATGTTTACGTTTTACAAATATCTCTATTTGAAATAGAGAGTTTGCCGGAGCGTGTGAATATATCAGCCAGCTTGACTATTTAACAGGACGATATTTACTCTCACGGCATTAGGGCGAATATTAGTGATTTCACTGAATCATCAATATATTGTTGGCACAACATAAAGAAAAGTATCTATGCTGGTAACGGTATTTTGCGCTGAGGTGCTATGGGCGTAATTCCGTTGGCTAAGCCAAAGGTGACGTTTCTATGGACAGCCGCTCTGGCTGTTTTGTTATGGGTGGGACTGGGTGAACCGGCTTGGGCTCAGGTCTCGGGGATATCTGGCCAAGAGCAACTCGCGGTTGAGGCCGAGCCAGAAAGCTCTATTCAGCCTTATCTTGATCGCGTGGCCAATGACGTTAGCGAGTTTACGCTTGATAACGGCATGAAGTTTATCGTGTTGGAGCGTCATCAGGCTCCAGTGGTGTCGATGATGCTCTATGCCAAGGTGGGGGCGGTTAATGAGGAAGATGGTCATACCGGTGTTGCCCATTATCTGGAGCACTTAGCGTTCAAAGGCACAACTCAAATTGGTACCAAGGACTACTCGGCAGAAGCACCGCTGCTACAGGAGATGGATGTGGTCTTTGATCAGCTGATGGCGGCTGAGAAATCAGGTGATGAAGAAAAAACGGCGACGTTGCGATCGCAGTTCGATACCCTTCAATCTCAGGCTGCAGAATACGTTGAACAAAATAAGTTTGGCCAAATTATCGAGCAGTCTGGTGGTCGTGGTCTGAATGCCACCACCTCTGCCGATGCCACCCGTTACTTCTATAGCCTGCCCTCAAATAAGTTAGAGCTGTGGATGTCTTTGGAATCAGAACGCTTCATTGATCCTGTATTCCGTGAATTTTACAAAGAAAAAGAAGTCATCCTGGAAGAGCGCCGCATGCGGGTGGACAACTCCCCCATCGGCCAAATCGTTGAAAAGTTCTTAGAAGTTGCGTTTGACCAGCATCCGTACCGTCGTCCGGTCATTGGCTATAAGGAAGACCTGCGCTTAGCCACTCGCGAAGATATCGCCAAGTTTTTTGATGCTTATTATGGACCGAGCAATTTGATTGCTGCTGTGGTGGGGGATGTTGACCCTGATAATGTCAAGGCTCTAGCCACCGCCTATTTTGGTCGCACTCAATCCCGTAGCCTCCCTCCCGAAGTCGGCATACAGGAACCACCTCAGACAGAGCCTAAATCCTTTGAACTGAAGCTACCCAGTCAACCCTGGTATTTAGAAGGCTTCCATCGTCCTGGTATTAATCATTCTGACCATGTGGTTTATGCCATGATTGAGAGCATTTTGGTAGGGGGGCGCACCTCACGCATGTATCAAGACATGGTGGTGCAATCCCAAGTAGCTCTGAATATTGGCAGCGCCAATGGATTCCCTGGTGATCGCTACGACAATATTCTCTTGCTCTATGGCCTGACGGCTCCTGGTCATACCGTTGATGATATGGCTGAGCGGATGGATGTTTTGCTTACTCAAATAAAGCAAGAACCCGTGACCCCTGAGGAATTAGACCGGGTGAAAACTCAAGCTAGAGCTTCTCTGTTGCGCAATCTGGATTCCAATGCCGGTATGGCGAGCCTGTTGACTGAATACGAAGCTAAAACCAATGACTGGCGTAATGTATTTGAAGAATTAAAAGCCATTGAAGCGGTTACAGCTGAAGATGTGCAGCGTGTAGCTCAAGCAACCTTTGTGCCGAGTAATCGCACCGTTGGTAAACTGCTATCGACGGAGCCATAGCAGCCGGAATATAGAAGCCAGAAGATAGGAACGAGAACAAATTCTTCTCTACCTATCTTTTCTTTTACTTTCTTCTAGTCTTTAGCTAAGCATCTTCACAACGGTTCTCTCTTGCCAACTGCCCATTCTCCTTAAACCCTATGTTCTGGTTTTCTAAGCGTCGTCTGACCACAAGCTTCTTTCTGGCCATGGCTACTCTTGGCTTGGTTCTCACCCTGGGGTGGAGCAAGCCCGCCAATGCTGTGACGGCGCACCACTACACTGATCTAGAATTTGAACCCCTCAGCGAAATTCAAATTCCTGAGTTTGAACGCTATGAACTGCCTAATGGCCTGGTTGTGTACCTCATGGAGAAACATGACCTCCCTTTAGTAAGCGGTTCAGCAACGTTTAGGGCTGGGGAATTTATGGAGCCTGAGGGCAAAACCGGCCTAGCCAGCATTATGGGAGAATCCATGCGGGTAGGGGGAACAGTTAACTATACTCCTGATCAACTCAATCAATTTTTAGAACAGCGGGCGGCATCGGTTGAGAGTAGTCTGAGTGCGACTACGGGGAGTGCTAGCTTTAGCGCTCTGAGTGAGGATCTAGCCGACGTATTTGCAATTTTTTCAGAGGTGATCCAGCAGCCAGCCTTTGCCCCAGAAAAAATTGACCTAATTAAAAGTCAGTACCGTGGCAGCATTGCTCGCCGTAATGATGACCCAGATGATGTCACTACCCGTGAGTTTCGCAAATTAATTTACGGTGATGAAAGTCCCTTTGCTCGCATGGTGGAGTACAGCGACATTGAGAATATTTCACGGGATGACGTTATTGACTTTTATCAAACAGCTATTCAGCCTAGCGGCACAATTTTAGGTATCAGCGGCGATTTTGATGCTACTCAGATGAAGGTGCTGATTGAAGAGTTCTTTGCTGACTGGTCACCCTCAGCTAGGGCAAAGGCTAATGTGCAAGTGCCTCAGGTAGAGCAGCAAACCAATGGTCTATATGTGGTAGATCAGCCCCAGCTCACCCAGAGTTATATTCACATTGGTCATTTGGGGGGTCGTTTAGATAGCCCTGACCATGCCCCGATGGTCATTCTCAACGAAGTGCTAAACGGCTTTGGTGGCCGCCTGTTTAACGATATTCGCTCGCGTCAGGGTCTGGCCTACGTGGTTTATGCCTTCTGGAGTCCTCGCTATGACTACCCTGGCTTATTTATTGGCGGTGGTCAAACTCGGTCTGAGACGACGGTACCTTTTATTGAAACCATGTATAGGGAAATTCAGCGGGTACGTCAGGAGCCGATTAAGGCTGAGGAATTGCAATATGCCAAAGATGCAGTGCTCAATAGCTTTGTGTTTAACTTTGCAACTCCGGAGCAAACGCTGTCGCGGCTGATTCGCTATGAGTACTACGGCTATCCATCCGATTTTGTCTTTGAGTTTCAAAAGGCAGTAGAGTCGACAACAATTGAGCAGGTGCTAGAAGCGGCTCAACGTAATTTGAAGCCCAGTGATTTGGTGACCATCGTGGTGGGCAATATTGATGCCATTGACCCTTCTTTAGGGACCTTAGCAGAGGAGGTCAAAATTACTCCGATCGATATTTCTATCCCAGAGTCATCGGTATAGAAGGACTCTTTATTGCCCATGCTTCATTGCTCATATAGAGAATGTCTGAGGAGTACTAGCCCACTAACAGATCTTCTTCGGGGTAGTGTATTGTGCTGGGTCTGGGATCCCCCAAAAGGGCAGACATGAGTAATAAAATGCCTACTCGGCCAATGTACATGGTGACAATGATGACCAACTGGCCGAGGGTGGATAGCTGAGCTGTAATGCCTGTGGATAGCCCTACGGTGGCAAAAGCGGACACTGTTTCAAATAGCAGGTCGATAAATTCGATGCCTGGGTCTGTTAGCGACAGCAGAATGGTCACCATGACCACCGTCATGCCTGATGCAACAACAACACCAACGGCTTTAAGCACCCGCTTATCAGGGATTTCCCGCTGATAGGCCAGGACTTCATCTTCACCTTTGAGGACGGTGCGGGTGCAGTTGAGCAAAATGCGTATTGTGGTGGTCTTGATGCCGCCACCAGTACTGCCGGGACTAGCGCCGATGAACATAAGTGCGATCGCAATAAACAACGAACTCGTCTCCATGGCCCCAATATCAATGGAGTTAAACCCAGCGGTTCGCATAATTACTGATTGGAAGCCCGCCTCCAGCAATTTCATATTCAAAGGCTCGCCACGCAGAGTAGCAGGATTGCTAAACTCCACAGCAAAAAAGGCCAGGGTGCCAAGAATTAAAAGGACTATGGAGGTGCTAGTGACCACCTTGAAGTGAAGTGAAAAAACCTGGTGCTGACGTTTGCGGCGGATGCGATCGCGTACCCAAATAAACATCTCCATAATCACCTGGTAACCAATACCGCCAATAATCACCAAGCCAGCAATCACCCCATTAATCCAAGGAGACCGAGCATATTGCACCAGACTGTCAGAAAATAGGCTAAACCCCGCATTATTAAAGGCGCTGATGCTATGAAAGATAGATAGCCACAGACTTTGTCCTGCACCATAATCATTGGCAAAGCGAGGCAGTAGTGAAAAGGCCCCGCTCAGCTCAAAAATCATGGTCATGGCGATAATTGATTTGATCAGGGATGCCGCAGATGATAATTCAGTCGTGTCCAACGATTGTTGAATGGCCAGCCGATCTTTGAGACCTAAACGTCGCCCCAATAACAGCAGTAGCAACGTGGTTGCCGTCATGTATCCCAGACCACCCAGCTGTATCAGCAGTAAAATGATGCCTTGGCCGAGAGGTGAAAAATAGGAGCCCGTATCCACCACAATCAGGCCTGTGACACACACCGCTGATGTCGCCGTGAACAGGGCCACGATAGGGTCATTCCATTCACCATTGGCTGTTGCAAAGGGCAGCATTAGTAACAGTGTGCCAACGGTGATCACCGTCAAAAAGCCGACACATACAGTCCTTGAAACGGTCATTGGTGGTTTACTCGCATAGTCCTAATTTAGGATGGTCCCTGCTGATTGTGGAGCAATCGGTGTATTGGCCCAATCTGCCAATACCTAAATTACATATCGGTCAATTTTATGATGCTGTCTTCTTTCAATGGAGATGATTTTGCAATATTCCCTTGGAAAATAAGCAAGAAGGAGGCAATTCTCCATGAGAACAACCCCCTTCCATAGGCCTGTATTGATCAAGTGACCGCAGTTATCGGTCAACGTTGAATTTAGTTAGTGCAATCTACCAGGCGCACAACAGCAGTGGCTGCATAGTTGCGAAGGGCATCAGTATTAGGTGCAAACGCTGTGCCACTCTCATTTACAGGGCTGGCAATGCCACAATAGGCTGAGAGGTTAGAAATCACACTATCAGCCCAGTGACCTTCAGTATCAGAGAACGCAAAGGCCTGTTGTGTGGGCGTTAAAGCAGTTCCCTGACCAAGGGTGCGCTTGCGATACTCAGCCGCTCTACGCAGTACAGCCATCATCTCGGCCCGAGTTACTTCATCGCTGGGCCTGAAGGTACCTTCGGGGTCGCCGCTGACAATGCCACTTTGGCTAGCAAATTGGATTTTTGCAGCACTCCAGCGATCTTGAGGAACGTCGGAGAAGGGAGAGCTAGTAACCTGACTGGGCAGGGCAATAGAGATATTGTCCTGGGCATCCAGTGCTTCAATCACCATGGAGACGAGCTGTTCACGGGTCAGGGCATTACGAGGACGGAAGGTGCCATCCTGGAAGCCGGCAATGAAGCCGATTTCTACTGCACGATTAATCTGTGATGCGTAGACATCGTTCGTGACATCGCGAAAAGCGACTTCTGTCGGTGTGTCAGGATCAGGCGTAGTAGGTGTCCCAGGGTCGGTCACTACGGGGCCACCCCCTTCTACTAGCGACGCTAGGCTGGCATCGTTAGTCAGATACAAGTGTCCTAGTTGACGCCCTTCAAGGGTGCGACGGGTGAGACGCCAGCCAGGATTGAGAAAGACTTTGGTAAACCCATTTTCTGCTTGGCCAAAGGTACGACCAAGGTTGATGGGATCTGCATTGCGATAAGGATTAGTGGGGAAACTGCTAGGTCTACCAACCAAAATATACTCGCCATCTGCTTCCCTGATCTCCAGGTTAAAACGGCTGCCAGCCTCGCCATCACTAGTGCGAATGGAGTAACCATTACTGTCGGTGCTACGTCCACAGATGCCACTGAAGTCAAAGTTAAGCAATAGTGGTTCGATTTGAGTGGGTTGTGAGCCAGACTCACTCCAACACTGACGCTCATCGGTTCTCTGTTCGATGATCATGAATTGGGGGCGACCCAGCAGACCACCGCCAGGAGCGGCCACGAGTACAAAGTCTTCTTGATCAACTTCAACATTGCCAAAAGACTGGGCATCTACGCGGGTAGTCGCTCCAAGAATAGTTAGGGTCGCTGCGGTGGCAGCAGCGATAGCTAAGCGTAGTGGATTCATTGTTGATTTCTTGAAAGTATGAAGCAGGACCTGATTTGAATGTTGCCCGATGGGCATAAAGACGTGACGTTACGGTAATTTTTCTTGATGGAAGCTTTAATTTAAAAACTTCAGATGTTAACCCGATATTTTTAACCCTAAGGACTAACCCAGCACTCAAAGCCTTGATTTTGGCTTTTTTAGGGTTACCCTTAGGCTTTCAGGAACGTAATAAAGACCGTTTCCTTCGTGTCGAAGCCGCACGGCGAACCATATGCTTCTACATGGGTAAGTGCCATTACGGAAACTAGACCACAAACTTGCCTTTGTTATGTTGAATTTGACACGATAGAACTGCTGTGTAAGGAGCTCCTCAAGAATGCAACCGATGGTTCTAGGAATAACCCAGTGGCTATGGCATTGCAGACTTCATCCGGTCGCTTTAGCGGGCGTCACACTATTGACCATGATGTTTGTTCAGAGTCCAATCGCCCAAGCCTTGGATGAAAATGATCTCAAACGCTTGCTTGAAACGAATGAATGCCCTGGTTGCAACTTAGAACAGGCTGATTTAAGACGCTTAGATCTGACAGGTGCCAATCTGGAAGGTGCCAACTTGAGAGACGCTAATTTGTTCTATGCAGTTTTAGATGGCGCTAATCTCAAAGGGGCCGATCTGAGCCAGAGTAACTTGGCGTATGTCAGAGCCCTGACTATCCTAACAGAGGCCACCGATAGTGAAGGCAACTTCCTCGAATTTCCAGCCCAATTTGTAGGTGCTGACCTGGAGGGGGCTCTACTAAACTATGCTGACTTTTCTGGTGCTGAAATGATGGAAGCTAATTTTTCAGAGGCTTACATCAATAAGACTCAATTCGTAGGAGCTCAACTACAGCATTCCAACTTTGTGGGGGTTATCCACGATGTTGATCTGACAGGGGCCAATCTCTGTGGTGCGACCTATTGGGGAGGCATTGACTATAGACGTGCTTGTAATGTGCCCGTACCTGATTTGGTAGAGTAGGCGAGGCCTTTTGATAAATGGACAAGGAGATTTTGAGTTTTGAATTTCCAAGTTTTGAGTTGTAGACCATCGCCAATGATGTCTTTACTGAACTGTAGCTCACTCAAAATTAAGAACTCAAAACTCAAAATTTCTAAACCTGGCTAGTCTTGCTTCACTTTTTTGAGCATTTCTACGAGAACATGGTGGGCGTCCTTGGCATCGGCTAAGGGACGCTCAAAGCTAACACGTACGGGCGTGTTTTGGCCGTTTACCGTGGCATCTAGATCCATGCCAGTGGTGTCAATGGCTGTCATGGTGGCCGCTGTTGCAGCGGTGGCATCGCCAAACTTTTGGGCGTAGATTAGCACTGCATCGGCGTGATCATCATTCATGTGCTTACAGATGCGATCGCTGACAGTTGACGTAATTGCTTCAGCCATAGAATTTTCCTGAAAAATTTCCTACACTACTGTTCTAAATCATAGGCGGGTCTTCAACATGATTGTTTTGTAATAACAATTCATGGCATTGTTAGAGACGTTATAGAACTTGTTTCTTTGCGCTCAGGCAGTTGATAGTATCCTCATCTCCCCCGCCCGGCAGCGAGCATCCTTGGCCAACGGGGCATATTTTTCAGAGCCCTGGGGCCCATCTCACCTATCGTGTTATCGGTCCCTGTTGCCGATTATTTGACCGTGAACAATTGCCTTGGCCTTGTTGTCGTCTACAGTGGCGTGGCAAAGAGCCGAGTTGGCGACGCATTGGTCGACGCTTCATTGTGGATCTAGCGACTAGGCGTCATCCATCCTACTGTGTTGAGATTGTGGGCCAAGGATATCGTGCCCAACCCATTGTGGTGACTCTCTACATGAGTCTTTTATCTAGGGAGATGCAGAACTGGTGGCACACCAAGCGGCGCTATTTAGAATCAGGAACCACCGATGCTGGCTCGTTAGAGAAGGCCAATTCATCTAAAGAGATGATACCTATGCAAGTCAGGAGTGCTCAACCCGCTCCATAAATCTTGCGATAGGATTGTTAATGTCTCTCCTAGCAATTCATATTGACGGACGGTTATGAGTATTGAGGTTCATTTCTTGCCCGATAACGTCACCGTTTCGGCCAATCCAGGAGAACCTATTTTACAAGTTGCAGAACGTGCTGGAGTTACCATACCCACTGGATGCTTGATGGGCTCATGTCATGCCTGTGAAGTTGATGTGGAAGGTCAAGAAGAACCGATTTGTGCCTGTATCTCTGCTGTTCCAGCGACCCAGTCTCCCTATGTTATTAATCTCTATGTAGATCCCACCTGGTAAGTAGCCACCACTTGGTAATCCCTCATCCACCAGGTGGCAGCTAGTAATCAAGACTTATGGGTGACAGACAGCTACTCTGTTAGTGCTTTTGGCGCTCACTCTAAGAGTACAGCTTCATAAGGAATGACGCCGACCTTGTCGCTGCCCAAACATTGGGCAGCTGCCTTAGATAAATCCAAGGAACGTTTACCAATGTAAGGTCCTCGATCGTTAATGCGCACAACCACTGTCCGATTATTGTTCAAATTACGGACTTGCAGAATGGTATTGAACGGTAAGGATTTGTGGGCTGCGGTCAAAGTATTTTGATCAAAGGTCTCTCCATTGGCCGTTAAGCGACCATGGAAATAGGGGCCATACCAAGATGCAATGCCATTGAGCTCTTGTTCAGAAGGCTTTAATCCCTTAAACATTAACTGAATTGTGCCAGCGTCTAACGGGGCTGCACCCATTTTCTGACGCAGGTGGTCGCTCCAAGCAATGGCTGCCCATTCGTTGCTTAATGCCAAGGCACTATCTACAGAAACATCGTCCCTATTCTCCTGGGTTAGTATCTTCAGCAAGATGTCACTGCTTAAACGAATGGCGGGTTGAGGGCTACCTAAAACAGGTGCTATTTCATGAGGATTGATGGGCTCATCGACCAGCATTGCTTGCAGGCTCTGGGCCACCTGCTCAGTGTCGTTTGTGCTGTTGACTGCGCCAATGACATTCCCTCGCAGTAAAACCTGTAATGTCGCAGTGCCCTGAGGGGCGGCGTAAGGAATATCAACACACTGCTGCAATTCCTGTCTAGGCATCACTGGGGTTGGACTTTCCGGTTCTGCAACCACTGGATTAGTAGTGGTGCTAGTGGATGAATTCTGGCTAGCTTGCGTTTTGCCAAACTCAGGAGTTTGCGCTGCTATGGAAGGAATATCTGATGATGAGGTTGTACTGGCAGCCTCAATTTGTGATAAAGGATTGCTGAGGGAGCTAGTTGCAAATGCTTGCTCAAGAGATTCAGCCCCATAGGCTAAATTTAGAGGCTCCAACAGTTGAAAGGACCTATCAGGCAGTAGGGTTTTAATTTGGTCGGAGTCGGTCGGTAATGCTTCAGCGAAGACGTGTGACTGTTGGCGAACTTGCTGAGGTAATAATACAGCTAGGGTTTCGAGCAAACCCGAAGAAATGGTTGGTTTCTGTAGGGTGATTTGATTAGTTCGGCTTACACCATTAGTAAGCGCGGGCGCTGAAGATACGGTTACTTCAAGAACCGGTACATCAAACATAAAAGAGCTTACAGATGAACACTTTACTAAAGAACCAGCTCCCAGACCTGGTGTGAAACCGTAATTTCAACATAGACGGTAGCTGGTGCCAGAAAAAATTAGGAAATAACTCTACCCTCTGGCCAGGTATTGTATCTAAAATTACAGTCCGTTCAGTATACAGTCTGTTCTTAGTATTAATACTTTCTGTCATCGACTCATTAATAACTGAAAAGGCAATATCAGGAAAAATGAACGGGTGAAGAACTAGGTCTGTTGGGAATTGCCATGAAATTAGATACCAATATTTTGCTTAAAAAAATAAGTAAAATTAATCTTTGCTGTCAATAAAATAGCTCATATTCATGAAAATCGGCTTGACAGGTAGAAATGGCAACTGAGGATAGGTATGGGGAATGATGGGGTTAGAGAACGATTAATTGCTCACCTTAAAGAGCTAATTCGTCAGCGAGATCCCTACATTGCCACGCAAGGTTATCACTATGCGCGGCACTACCTCCGCACCCAGTTAAGCCTATGTGGGGCTATCACTGTCATGGGTTTCAGGGTACAAGGTAAGGAGCATTTTAACTTCTGTCTTGACTTGCCGGGGTACCAACCGTCACGGGCACCTGTGGTTATTGGTGCCCACTACGACACAGTGCCTGGCTGCCCCGGTGCTGATGATAATGCCACTGGACTGGCTGTTTTATTGGAACTAGCGCGCCGATTCTCTTGCCAGCCGCCACGGCGACCTGTGCGTTTAGTGGCGTTTGATTTAGAAGAATATGGCTTGTTGGGTAGTAAAGCCTATGTAAAAGAACTGAATGGGCAGCCCATTCATCTCATGCTGTCTTTGGAGATGCTTGGATATTGTGTCAAACAGTCGGTATCTGACCAGCCAAGCCAGGCTTACCCTTTAGAATCTTTGAAGTACATCTACCCCAAGACAGGAGACTTTATTGCTCTCATCGGTAATTGGCAGGCGCTGCCTCAGTTGTGGCGATTGAATCGGTCTTTCAATGTAGCGGGCGTTGACTGCGCTTGGTTGCCCATGATGAATCGAGGATTGCCTTTGCCTATGACCCGTCGCAGTGATCATGCTCCCTTTTGGGATGCTGGTTATAACGCCATCATGGTGACGGATACAGCTGATTTACGTAATCCTCACTACCACGCTGCAACAGACACCTTTGAAACGTTGGATCTAGAGTTTTTGACCCAGGTTTGTCTGGGGTTGGGGCAATGCATTGCTCAACTGTAATGATTGAATGTGATGATTGGACATCTATAGCAGTCTGAGCTGCTGATTTTGTAGCTCATCAATGGCTACAGCCTCTGTGTCCACAGCCTCCAGATCTACTGAATCTGGGTGATGTTTATCATCATTGAGTAATGTTTGGGCCGCTAGCAGCATGTCGTCGGCCAACTCAGTCAAGTCGTCACGATTGGCTAAATAGGTTTGCAGAGCGCCCAGGGGGTCACGGGTGTTGTCCGATGTGAGCTCGGGTAGACGAGGGCGGGTGAGTTGGCTAACGAGCTCGGGATGAATGGTGTAGGAATGGGTATGGGACAACGCCTGATGTAGGGCAGTATGGTCAATTTGATCAATTTGAGCCGGGTTTAATTTATAGGCTAAACGTACAACGGCGTCGGCAATGTCAGTGTTGGCTAGCTTGTCTTCCAGATGTTGTTGGGGGGTGTCTGTTTTGGAAAGATCAATATTTAAGGTTTTAAAGGCACGTACGGGCAAAGGGCAGAACTCGATCGACGTTTGCCCAGGATGTATGTCTGCTAGTACGAATCCTTTGTCTTCTTTTTCTTCGCTAAAGTCTACCCGTTCAATGCTGCCTGGGTAGACTACCAAAGGTTCTTGGCAAAGGATTTGATGCTTGTGCACGTGACCGAGGGCGACATAGTCAAAACAGGGACGAGCTAGCAGTGCCATGGGCACGGTAAAGCCTTTACCAACAGCTAAAAACTTTTCAGCACCATAGCGAGCGGTATCCGTCATCAGGTGTGCTAACAGAATGCTGGGAATGTTGGGAGCTAGCTGACGAATCTCTCCTTCTAAGGCAACTCGTAAACGGTCAAGCATGAGCTCATTGACATCACCTAGGGATAATCCTTCGGTTTCGGGACGGGTGAGTAGGGTGGAATGGGTAAGCCAGGGCAGGGTGACCACCTGAATAGGCCCTGCCTGGGTCTCAATGCGGTGAGTGGTTAAACTGTCGCCGACAATAATGTCAGGGACTCCCAAAGTGCGATAAATGCAGAGACTGGCACCGCCCATTCCTTGGGAATGCTGGTCGTGGTTGCCGACTAACAAAACAGTCGGAATATGGGCATGGACTAATCGCTGAAACTGTTGTGCAAAGGCTTGCTGCACTATAGGGGGTGGTGTGGCATCTGGAAAAGCATCGCCGCCGAACAGGACTAGATCGACGGGGTCACTGAGAGCTCGATCAATGCAGCGACTGAGGGTGGTAACAAAATCTTCTAAACGGGTATTTAGTCCAGTTTCGGGGTTAATGTGCCCATGGCTAAAGCCACTACCCATATGGATATCTGAGAGATGGAGAACCTTAACCATGGGGGGTGTGACTAAGACGTGCGATCGCTATCAGTATCTTTGTCCTAGTTCAGAACGTCAAGGGTTACAGCTATAGTTCTGTCTGAGTTGTGTGATAGCTGTCTATATCAGCAAATAACTTATCGATGTGTTCGTTGGTGGTAAACGGGTTGAGTAAAACTGCCTTGAGCCATCGCTGGCCTCGATATACTGGCAAAGATAAGCAGGTATTGCCTTGTTTTAAAAGCCACTGTTGCAGCGAGTGATTCCACTGGTCTTGCTTTTCGATGGGCACGGTGTTGGGTTCTGAGCGAAAACAGATCAGGTTCATTTGCGGCTCGCTGGCCAGAGTCAGAAAGGGGCGTTCTTTCACAGCTGAGGTAAAGGTTTGGGTTAATGCATAGTTGTGGTCAATGATGGCACTGTAGCCGTTTCGACCAATGTGCTGCAGTGATAGCCAAAGCTTAAGAATGTCAGGATGGCGGGTTCCTTGCACCGTCAGTTCTCCTAGATTTGGCCAGTCGTTGTGATCGTTCATGTAAGGGGCTAATACTCGAAAATACTCCTGGAGCTGATCGAATTGACGAAACATGACGATGGCGCAGGTTTTCGCCACATACAGCCACTTTTGTGGGTTAAAGGTGACTGAGTTGGCCTGTTCGATGCCTGCTAGCTGAGATTGATGACGATCTGAAAACATCAGCGCTCCGCCATAGGCTGCATCCACATGAAACCAAAGTTGGTGCAGATTGGCGATATGGGCCATTTCTGCAATGGGGTCGATGCTGCCTGTGACGGTTGTGCCAGCGGTGGCAACAATGGCAAAGGGCTGCTGACCATTGGCCTTGGCTTGGATGAGCTTAGTTTTTAGATCGGTGATGTCAATTTGAGAATTCTGATGGGTGGCTACAGGAATTGCAGCTTTAGTGCCTAAACCCATGACCATGGCTGCCTTTTTAAACGAAGTGTGGGCGACTTCTGAGACGAAGAAAACGGGCTGTTTTACTTGCGTAATGCCATGGTCGAGAGCATTGAAGGCTGCATTCCGTGCCACGATGAGAGCCTGTAGATTGGCAAGACTGCCGCCGCTCACCAAAACACCGTTGGCTTGAGGACCCAGACCAAACAACTGGGCCACTTGCTTTAAAACAAGAATTTCTAACCGGGAGAAAACGGGCGACATTTCCACACTCAACATATTGTTGTTGAGGGCAGCCACCAGCAGATCGGCAATCACTGACATGGTGGATGGAATGGAGTCCATGTGGCTGATGTAGCCTGGATGGGCGGCATTCATGGAGTGGTGGAGGTGAGTTTGGACTTCTATCAAGAGCTGTTGAACATCCACGGACGCCTTGGCTAATTTGGCCCAGCCATAATCCTCTGTAAGCAAAGGCTCAGGCAACGGAGAACGCTCCGTTGCCTGAGCCATGGTTTCAACCAGTAGATCGACTACTTGATGTAAGAGAGTTGCGATCGCATCCCGATTTTTTCCATCAGGACGAATAAATGCCGTTGTCGGCAAGGCCGAAAAATCCACCGTATCAGTTGTTTATTGAAGGTGCTTTACCAGGGTAATCAATAAACCCACCGAACACGCGGTTTACCTGGTCGCATCCCTAGATGGACAAATCCTTTTTTGGCACCGTAGCCAATACTGTGGGGATATTGTTGGTCACACCAAGCCTCCACCTCATAGACGCTAACGTTTTTGATGTAGAAATCCACCGCACCCGTATCTGGCGCATCGTATAGGTGCTCAGACCGTCGAGCACCACCCACTTTGGCATTAATGCTGGGAGGACGATAACCTGAGGTGATCACCAGTGGATTACCCCCAAAGTAGTCACGGCATTTCTCAAGGAACACCGCGATCTCATAGGCTGTCTTGCACTGAAAACCATGCCGAAAGCGTCGTGATTCCTCATAAAGTGCAAATTCTCCATAGGTTATATGGGGAGTAATTAGCGTGTCAAAGGACATCTCTGGGGTCAGTCCCGCACCGACGGGCTGCTTTCCAGCGACATCGCGAACAATACGATCTAACCGTTCTTCTGGTTTGCGATCGCCTGCTTCACCCGCTTCATCATGGTCATCGTCCCAGTTGGGTGCCGCTGAGGTCACCTTTTTGCAGAACAAAGCCGCCTCTGCTAAACGACGGCGACGCAGACCTTCTTCGACCGATGTGCCCGGATTTCTGTACTTCACAAATTGGGCTTCTATCCAGCGATGATCATTCCACTGCTCGGGAGAATCACAGACGCGTGTAATGGATTCAAAATTATAGCCGCGATAAAAACCAGAACCCAGGTTATAGGCAAAGCTATAAAGCGCCCCACGCTGGTTGATATTCATACGGTTCCATGTGGGAATTTTCTCTAAGGCTTTGCGGCAGGACTTATCCACATGGTCGATGAGATATTCTTCTGCTTGATCCTTGTTAATAATGTCACCTTGCTTGACGGGAACACCGTCAGGATAGCGAGTAGTGCCATAGCCAATAGTAGGCAGTGCCCAGCCCTTGAGCGGATCGGCATAGGCTTGAGCCCGACCATCCGATAGCGCCTTAGCGTAGCCCTCAAACTCCTTGATTAACTCAATGCCAGCTCGAGGAAGTTTGCCCAGCAGGGAGTCCGATGGACGTTCAGGGTTAGGAACCTGAGGCGGCTTAGGTTTACCAATAGTTTGACCACTGACAGGCACCGCAATAACACCCAGCTGGTCGATCCATCGTCCACTTTGGCCATAAAAGCCAACAACCTGGTGGTTTGCGGGAACCTCTAAATCAATAACCGTATTGGATTGTTTACCAAAGAGGATGTTGCGCCCTTGGTTGGTAATAAACTCTATAGAACCGACATAACGGCTGCCTGTCAGTCTAACGTTAGTAATATATTCGTTGGCATTCAGAACGAAGGATTGAAGCGTTGATCCGTCTCCGCCACGGGCAGGGTGCTCATAATGTTCCCAAATCATTTGGACTTGGTCGACATACCGACCGACCCGTACTCTAACTTCGACGGGGTTTGCCTGCTGGGCAAAAATCTGATCACTGCCTGCGGGAGGCCAATTGATATCTGAGAAAGCTTTGCCACCACCGCCACCTGCGGATGAGCTCCGCCAGAGTTTTCCGACTAAAGTACTTGAGGTTTCCATAAGTGTATGCCTGTTCTACGTAGATGTTAGCCCGTGGATTTTTGGATGTGTCTGGGCTGAAATATCAGTTAGCTATGGCTTTTACAACACTACATGGCTGAAAAATTTCGGAATACATAAAGATTTATCCACATGGGGGCGATCTATGAAACAACCCTATATGGACAAACTATGAGTCTATCTATTGCTAGTTAATGAATAGTTCTATGTATGAATGCCGCATTCAGTTTTGATACTGCCGCGCCAACGACCGGCACGCTCATCTTCGCCAGCGTGCACCTTAGTGGTTAATGGCTGATCGCCAATGCTGGTGTAACCCTGATCATGTAGCGGATTGTATAAGATGCCATGGGCAAAGGTGTATCGCCACAAATCTTTGTGTGTCCAGTGGGCCAGGGGATTAATCTTGATGCGTCCAGCCTGATCACGCTCCAAAAAGGGCATGTTTTTCCGTGTGGCTGACTGATCGCGACGACGGCCAGTAATCCAGGCTTGGACAGAAAGCTCATCGAAGGCCCGTTCCATGGGTTTTACCTTGGTTAAGTCGTGAAATCGATTAACATCTTTTTCCCACAGACGATCGCCATAGAGAGCAATAAACTCCTCACGGTTGGCGGCTGTTTTATAGGTATGGAGCTTGAGGTTATAAAGGGACCGTGCTTGCTCGGCAGTTGTTAGGGTTTCTGGGAAAAGATGGAGTGTATCGAGAAAAATAACGGGAATCTCTGCCTTGAGCTCGTGATAGAGCATGTGGGTCACCGCCAGCATGCTAAAGGACGTCATCTGAACCAGATTGGGAACCGTGGCGATAGCCCAGGCCAAAATTTCTTGAGGAGTCGCTGATTCAAATCGTCGATTGAGTTCGGTTAAATCTAACTGACTGGGGTCAAACGTCATTCGTTCAACCGATTGAAAGTGAGTCAACGATTGCGCTGCTATGCAAGAAACCATTGCTGTAGATGGGGTTTCAACCCGTAAACAATCACTTGAGATATCCTATCGCAATAATCCCCCGTAACCCACCGGGGAATTGTAGATTAATCCGATCAAATTAGGCGCGTTAACCGTAACGATCGAATCTTGCCCACATAGCGTAGGAGAATAAAGGGTATGAAGAAGCTTATTTTTTACACAAAACCCGGTTGCCATCTCTGCGAAGGGTTAGAGGAAAAACTGGCTGAGTTGGATCATTTGCCGATCGATGTTGAGTCCCGCGACATCACTCAAAATCCTGCATGGTTTACGGAGTACCAGTACGAAATCCCGGTGCTGTGCCGTGTCATCAGTCATCCTGAAACGCCCGAATTAGAACAGGAACAACCGTTGCCACGCCTATCGCCAAGAGCACCTGTGCGGCAATTAGAGAAAATGCTACAGACATATTTGGGTCCCTTTGATGCAGAATAGCGGCATTTAGGTTTAGAGAAGAGGTCTGTATGACGCTACGTGAGTTACTGGCACAATTGCCCCCTGAGTTATTGCCTAATATTGATCATCCAGCCTTGGATCAAACTGTGACTGGGGTGTGCACTAACTCAACAAATTGCCAACCGGGCAATTTGTTTATTGGTATGCCCGGGACTCGCGTGGATGGTGGGGAGTTCTGGCCGGGTGCTTTGGAAAAGGGCGCGATCGCAGCCATCATCTCCCCCAGTGCCTTGCAAACGCAGCCTGCTACAGACCCATCAAATTTACTCATTCCCGTTCAAGATATGCCAAAGGCCTGCGGTGAGATCGCCGCTGCCTTTTATAACTATCCTGGTAAAACTCTCAAGCTGGTAGGGGTAACTGGCACCAATGGCAAAACCACCACCACCCATGTGATTGAGCATTTTCTAAATAGTGCTGATATGCCCACTGGGTTGCTTGGCACACTCTATACCCGCTGGCCCGGGCACCAAGAAACAGCTGTCCATACTACGCCGTTCCCCGTTGATTTACAGCGAGAGTTGGCCAACGTGGTTGGGGCAGGTTGTCAACACGCCATTATGGAAGTCAGCTCCCATGCACTGGCTCAAAAGCGAGTATGGGGGTGCCCCTTTGACGTGTCAGTGTTTACCAACCTCACCCAGGATCACCTCGACTATCACAAAAACTTAGACGACTATTTTGAAGCCAAGGCTCTCTTGTTTAACTCTGACTATTTAAAAGGTCGTGCCATCATTAATAGTCGAGATCCCTATGGCCAGAAACTGATTGACCGGCTTAGTGCTGACCAAGTTTGGACCTATAACATCGACGATACAGCGGCTGACCTCCATACGACAGATCTGCACTACAGTGCAGCAGGTGTGAGTGGCAATCTCTTTACGCCAGTGGGTTCAGCCCCATTTACGTCTCCCTTGGTGGGTCGGTTTAACCTTGAGAATCTGCTGGCAGCAGCCGGTGCTGTACTTCATCTCGGGGGGGCTGTAGAGTCTCTGGTTAATGCTCTGGCCACATTTAGCGGTGTGCCTGGTCGGATGGAGCGAGTGCAGGCTGACCCCAGTCAAGATATCAGCGTGATTGTGGACTATGCTCATACTCCCGATAGTTTGGAGAATGCTTTGCGGGCGGCCCGTCCGTTTATTTCAGGTCAGATGATTTGTGTATTTGGCTGTGGGGGTGATCGAGATCGCACCAAACGCCCTCAAATGGGACGAATTGCCTATGGGCTAGCTGACCGTGTTGTTGTCACCTCCGATAATCCCCGTACTGAAGATCCCCAGCAGATTCTGTCTGATGTGGTAGCTGGGATTGAGGCTGATTTAGGCGAGGATGAAGTGATTTGCGATCGCGCTACCGCTATTCAACGAGCTATTCTCTCTGCTCAGCCGGGGGATGGGGTATTAATTGCAGGTAAGGGGCATGAAAATTATCAAATTTTGGGTAACGAAAAAATTCATTTTGATGATCGCGAGCAGTCTCAACGAGCCCTCAAAATGCGTCTGACGTCTTAGTTAGAGATTTATTAGTTACGGTAGTAAAACTCCGTGCTAGTACGGAAAGTTAAGTGGAAATACCCATTTATCTAACATTCTCCTTAACTACCCTAGGAGCATAGATCATGATCTAATACGCCTGGGGCACTTTAGAGCCATTATGGACGCTTCTACGCTAAAGCCATCTCCATTAACTACGTCCTTTGTGGCATCGACAACACCCCCATGCACTTCAGAGGTTGACTCCCAGTTTCTTAAAACTGCTGCCCAAGAACTCAATAATCCAATTACAACCATTAAAACAGCGCTCACACTGCTTAATTCATCGAGCCTAAGACCAAAACAGCGTGAGCGTTATCTACATATGATTGGCCAAGCTTGCGATCGGCAAAGTCATCTGATTAATAGCGTGTTTAGGTTGCTAGAACTGCAGCTTACACCTCAGTCGATGGTGCTCGATAATGTGCAACTGTGGGATTTAGTTCCTGGCGTGGTCAGTACCTATCAACCTTTGGCCACAGAGTACAATATTTCATTGGCTTACACGGTATCGAGTCATTTGCCGTCTGTATTGGCGATTGAGTCCCATCTCAAACAGGTGCTGGTGAGTTTGCTAAGTAACAGCATTCGATTCACGGACACGGGGGGACGAATTTGGGTGACCGCTCAGCAGCGTCAGGATGGCAAAATTGCTTTGGTTGTTCAAGATAGTGGGTGTGGTATTCCGCCTTCAATGCTGTCCCAGGTGTTTGATTCGTTTTATCGCAACACATCTGAAGGTAGTGGTCTGGGGCTTACGCTGGTCCAACAGTTATTAACCCACTGTGGGGCTTCAATTTCTGTCAGCAGCACGCCTGGCAAAGGAACCGCATTTACAATTTTGCTAGCAGTTGCTCCTGATTAGTCCGATGAATACTCTAGACGCCTGAAACGCTAGCGTGTGATGAGGCTATGGATATTCGTAGAGAGCTCGTGTCTATTCGGATTCATCTGGCAGCAAGGTTTCGATCAATAGCTGAGCCTGCTGTTGTTTTTCTTGTAAAAAACTGTCGCATTTTTTCAATTCGGTGACGGCCTTCTCAAACTGCTCAAAAATATCAGCCAGGGGTAGATCGCCCGTTTCTAAATCAGTAATGATGGCCTCAACCTGTTCAACAGAGGCTTCGTAATTCCAATTGTTATCAGATTTTTTGGTTCTAGGCATAGTGAGTTAGTGGTAGCACTGACGGGATGATGAAATTCTGGTGGCCCTCATTTAATCGCATGACTTGCAAAGTTATGAGGATGAACAATCTCAAGATTTTGCTTCCTCAGTAACGCTGAGAACTTCTGCTTCGATTTGCCCCTGGCCAAGCTGGACAGAAATATGGTCGCCAGGGGAAAGGCTACTTGCTTGGTTAACCACACCTCCAGCTGTTGCTCGGACGAGTGCATAACCCCGTCGCAAAACAGCTGCTGGATCTAGAGTGACGAGTTTTTCGTTGAGGAGCTGGTGTTGATGCTGTGCTGTTTGCAATCGCTGAGTTAGTGCTTTAATCAGTCGTTGGGTGCGCCAATCTTGGGCTTGCTGTGCTTGGGCTAACTGGCTTTGGGGCTGTAGTTGCTGTAGTCGTAGATAGAGCTGTTGTAGATCTTGCTTATGTTGAAAAAGCCGTGTGCCAGTGGCTTGAGCTAGTCGCTGGAGTTGCTGCCCTTGGGTGTAGCGTAAATCCCTCAGTGCTGGCACAATTTGTTCCGCAGCCGCTGTCGGTGTGTGGGCGTAAACGTCAGCGACTAAATCGGCCAGGGACTCATCCCGCTCATGGCCAATGCCCGTAATGACTGGGATTGGGCAGGTTGCGATCGCACGCACCACTCTCTCATCATCAAAACACACCAAATCCTCGACGGCACCACCACCCCGTCCAAGGAGTAAGACATCAGCTCGCCCATCAATGCCAACACGCTCAATGGCTTGAGCAATAGACCTAGGGGCCTGTTCCCCTTGCACCATGGCCGGTGACAACAGCACGTTTAAGCCAGGATGTCTCTGGTTCAAGGTTTCCTGAATATCACCCCAAGCTGCAGCCTGTGGGGAGGTGACCACGGCAATACAGGTTGGTAAAGCGGGTAGCGGTCGTTTACGCGCCTCATCAAACAAACCTTCCCTGGCTAGGCGATTGCGCAGTTGACGATAGCGCAATGCCTGAAGACCAGCACCAGCAGGCAATACCTGCCAGGTCGTTAACTGATAACTACCGCGTTTGGGATAAACCTTGAGCTGCCCCAGCACCACGACTTGTTCACCCACCGTGGGTATAACGTTGAGTTTGGGCAACTGACTACGCCAAACCACAGCGTTGAGTGTGGCCGACCCGTCAGTTTCTTGCAATGAGAAAAAACACCCACTCCCATGGTTTCGAGCACTAGAAACTTCGCCAATGACCCAAACATTGCGCAGGTTTTCATCCCCCTCCAGCAGCAGCTGAATATACTCGGTGACACCAGCCACACTAATTGCTTTAAAGTCCAACGCTTCCGTTGCCATCGATATTGCTAAACCTCCACAGCCCCCGATCTTAGTCTCTATGAAATGAGCACAAAACCTTTACCCTACTCCCTAGATTATTTGAGCAAATAAACGGTAATTTAATAGTACATTTGTATTTTTTTGAGGTACAATCACAAAGTTGGGCATGATGTCCTTACAAAGACCCATTGATTAGCCCGATCCAGCATGATTGGCGCACAGTCTGGGAGCTTATAATTGCTGAACTTGGCCAAATTTATCCCACCCCTTAGGCAGCATGGCAAAAACATCCACCGAAAGTAACGAGCGCAAAAAAGCGTTAGATATGGTGCTCAATCAAATTGAGCGCAACTTTGGTAAAGGTACCATCATGCGCCTTGGGGATGCGCAGCGTATGAAAGTGGAGACTATCCCCACTGGAGCCATGACGTTGGATCTGGCCTTAGGTGGCGGATTGCCTAAAGGCCGAATTATTGAGATTTATGGGCCAGAGAGTTCAGGTAAAACTACGCTGGCCCTACATGCGATCGCGGAGGCTCAAAAACAAGGCGGTGTAGCAGCTTTTGTAGATGCTGAACATGCTCTTGATCCCGTTTATGCTGGTGCTCTTGGCGTCAATATCGATGACCTCTTGGTTTCCCAGCCTGATACCGGAGAAGCTGCTTTAGAAATTGTGGATCAGCTGGTGCGGTCCTCAGCGATTGACTTAGTGGTGATCGACTCTGTGGCTGCCCTAGTCCCCCGTGCTGAAATCGAAGGGGAAATGGGCGATGCCCACGTAGGTTTGCAGGCGCGATTGATGAGCCAGGCCCTACGTAAAATCACCGGGAATATTGGTAAGTCTGGCTGCACTGTTATTTTCCTCAATCAGCTACGTCTCAAGATTGGTGTGACCTACGGTAATCCTGAAACTACCACTGGAGGCAATGCCCTTAAGTTTTATGCATCTGTGCGGCTAGACATTCGCCGTATTCAAACACTGAAAAAAGGTAATGATCAATTTGGCATTCGCGCTAAAGTCAAAGTCGCCAAGAATAAAATTGCTCCTCCTTTCAAAATCGGTGAATTTGACATCATTTTTGGTGAAGGCATCTCCACACTAGGTTGTATTGTCGATCTTGCAGAAGAAAATAACATTCTGATCCGCAAGGGAGCTTGGTATAGCTATAAGGGAGAAAATATCAGTCAGGGTCGTGACAATGCCATTCGCTATTTATCCGATAATCCAGAGGTTGCGACTGATATTGAGCAAAAGCTACGTCAGACGCTACAGATTGGTGATGATTCAGGAGCACCAGTTGACGTTGTTGATGAGTCAGCAGCCCCCGAACCTGCAAAAACCACTGCTAAAAAGGGTAAGTCGTAGTGAGCCTATCCTCCTTGAGCCATTGATTTTGGGAAAGCCTTAATGTAAGGTTCTGCCTCCCTCTGAGCTATCTACTTCTGGTTCAAGGGTTGATGGATTGTCGCCTTGATTGGTGTGGGTACCACTTTGGCTCGCATGGGGGGCACCTTGACTGGCGGGGCCACAGATGCCACAGATAAAGAAATAGAACAGTGAGCTGCCAATGCGGATGCGATCGCCATCACGCAGTGTATATACGCGCTTTAGTTTTTCGCCATTAACGTAGGTTCCATTAGTGCTTTCTAGATCAGAAATGATAAAGCCTTGATCTGGACTGTACTGCAAGGCAGCGTGGCATCGAGATAGACGCTTATCTAGCACCGCAAGATCTGATTGACGAGGATCTCGACCAATAGTCCATAAACCGTCTTTGGAATAGAGACTTTTGGATTTGCCACTTGCCAGATTGCTGATTATATAGACTTGCTGATCGCAAATCATGCCTTGAATATAGCTAGGAATCTGCGATGCATTATTCGCATCAATCGCAAGCATGTCATCCAATAGCTTGCGATCACCTTCATATAACTTAGAGAACGCTTGAAATAGACCTAGCTTAGACTCAGCCTCTGCTTCATCTTCAGCTGAGAACATCATGCGATATTCAGCTAGGTGGTTTGGATAAGCCATAAAAGTTCAAATAGAACGTTTAGTTTGAGCCCGATTAATAATGAAGTGACGATATGGATTCAAAAAATGGATCTCCAACTCCAGTATTCTTCAGAACCTGAGGAATATGGGGAGCACCAACGTATTTCTATGAAACTTTGAACTTGACTGGAATAATTATGAAAAGTTGATTAATCGTCCGGATAAAACGAGCTGAACTTGAATAGCAGTTTTTACTTTTACCGTATAGTTTATTCTCAAAACTATTATTAGTTTGAGCCCTGTCTTTGCAACAGCTTTAAAGGATAGTGATCTTGGCAGTAAACCCTAACTTAAAAACTCTATGAGCTCACGATTAACGCTATTGGGTGCCTCTTGCTGGATCCAATGACCACAGTCAGGGATAGACCGCCTAATACATTTTTCTATTGATAATGCATCAGAAAAAATACCTGTAGCGGGTACAAGATTGTCATCTTCTCCCCACATTAAAAGTGTGGGCGATGCAATTGCAAGTGTAGAGAGTCTTGAGGGAGTGAACCAATCATTTAGCCAATCATTCAAGCTAAAACAGTGACGCACATGTTGTAAAACAGCTGGAATGACACCAGGCTTTTGTAACGCAGCCTGATATAGATCAGTATTAGCTTGAGTAAACGCGCTTTTCCTAACGGCTTGTTGTTGAAAGAGATACTTCAGTAGCGAAGGCAAATTCTCTTTGATTAACCACTGAGGCAAACCAGGAGTTTGTAGCGCTAATAGGTGCCAATTTCGCTGTAGGTGCTCCCAGCTATTAGCAAGTCCATGACTCAGGGCAGATTGCCAGCGTTGAGGAGTGCTGAGTACAGCTAATCTGTCTACGCTTTTAGGAAACCGATGTGCAAGATTCCAAGCGATGGCTCCGCCCCAATCATGCCCAACAATATGGGCCTTGTTATAGCCTAATGAGTGGATCAACGCATGAATATCAGAGCTGAGCGTATCCAAGTCATAGCCAAGTCTTGGCTTATCAGAGTCGTTATAGCCCCTCAAATCAGGTACAACTACCTTAAAATGTCGAGATAAGTAGGGTAATTGATGCCGCCAAGAATACCAAAACTCAAATAAGCCGTGGAGCAAAATTAAGAGCTTGCCACTGCCTTGAGTTACGTAATGGAGCTGCACCGAATTCGCTTTGACGTATTTATGTTCCCAACTCAACGGTGCGACTCCAAATCAATTGACTGAATTGACAGCATCCAATTAACTAGGTGCCGCCTTATATTTTGTATCACAAGCAATTAAAGCTTGTGCTTTTTAGCTGGCCACTTAGGCAGAACGATAAGCAACCTGGTACTCAACGGGCTGAATCCGGTACTTCACCAGATTAGCGAGCTCTTGCAGCTGATTAATTGCTTCAGCGCCCTCTAGTTTCATTAATTCGCGATCATCACGCATTTCTGTCCACGTAATACCGTAATCTGAAACCAAAAAACGAATCAGATGGTCATTGCCGAGGCTGACCATGAATGATGCACTATTGAGCTGATCACCGCATGTATAACAGGACGCTAAATAGCCTTGATTCTCAAGGACAATTGCTAGCGCTTTTAGGTTTAGGACCAAATCTTTTACGAATTGGCGGTGCTGCTCTGCAAGTCGAACAAACATTTACGTTCTCCTTCCCACCGGTCACATTGTAAGGTTGAATCTTAATTTTTGCTTAATGTTTTTTATAAACTATCTAATTGGTTCTCCTTAACTTTCAGTTTTGGTAGAACTAATTCAGGGCAAAAATGATTGATTGTACGTACATAATTGTCTGAACTTTGAACATGAGCTTAAGTTGCTGTCAGGAAAGAGCTTTCCGGTTAACTCAGTAGATGAGCTAGAGGCTCATACTAACTGTATTTCGCTATGTTCCTTGTATCAATTTGCCCAGACTAGAACCTTATGTAGCCTTTGTATTAAAAGATGGTGTTGTATTAAAAAGGCTCGTGAGAATAAGTAAATTAAAGATAACTGTTGCTAACGGTTAAAAATGCCAAATACTAACTTTATGGTATTTGGTCATCAAACTATGACATTAGCCACACCATAGCTACCATAGGTCTATCTGTCCAGAAATGAGGTCTTCTTTGTAACGGTTTTGCTAAAAATATGAATGTTTTCATTGTCAATCTGGTAGCAATCTCATTCAGCTAAGGCCCACCAGCCAAAAGCTGGGCCGATAAATCTAACAGTGAGCCAGAGAAGAATCATTAGAATAATTCCTGCCCATGCCCCACGAGTACTCCAGGTTACGAAGGCTTGGGATTGCTTTTTTGTAATGGGCAGCCATGGAAAAATGCGTTCGGCTTTCCCGTAATCTTCACCGAGTTTTGACTGCCGACGCTTTGCTTCGCCCATGTTGCCCTATTAAATCTGCAAATTTTATTATTCGATTATAGCGCTTGGTTTACCGGTGCTAACCAGCTTGGGTCTAGGTAAGTGCTTTGGGCAATTGGGTTCAAGGTTTTGAGAATGGTGCGCCCATAACTACGATGATTGACTCGATTGTCTAGCAGGGCTACTTTGCCCTGTTGTGCACTGATGGGTGCGATCGCAAGCTGCAGAGTTTGCAGTGCTGAGGGTAATAGAAACAGTCGGAACCAATCCTGGCGCAGACGTTTGTAGTAGGCCACTTGACCCGCAACTAACGGATTTTCAAGGGATGGGATGGGTAGTGTGGTGATAATCAGTAACCCAGGGGGCAAGCACCGTAGCCGATGGTCCTGCCAAAATTCCCAACCTGTTACCAGGATGCCGTTAGACGGCCCGTCGGTTTTTTCAACCTGGACGCGAGAGCCATATTCCGCTGCTAAAATTGAGCCAATTTGAGCTTTGAGGGGATTATCACCTACCAAAATAACCGTGGGTTGAGTGCGGGTTTCTGGCAGCTGCAGCAGGTTGCGAATCTCCTGCAAAATAGCACTGGGGAACTGATTGCTATTAGGCATGGGCAGGCGGTCAGGAGCATAGAGCTGAATCCCATCCCGCTGTCGATCTGGGGTGAATTTTAGGCAAGTGAGATCCTCTAACCCCAGCCGTTGTCGATAATTTTCAGCACGGTTTTCTTCATCTACAGCAGCACCGATTAAAATGACGGGCTGTCGTTCCCAAAGCGGTTGCATGATATCTGCCAGGTGCACTGGCGCACAATGCAAGGCTAACTGCCCCGAACCACGATTCAGCTGTAGCCATGTCATGCTGTCTTCTTGGGTTAATTGCTGGCGAAATTTCTGCCATGTAGGTGGCAATGCCTCTAAACCTAAAGGGGTTTCGGTCAGCTGATTGTATAGATCCTCAAGCAGCGCATGTTCCTCCGCGTCGGCGAGATAACAGCTGTAGGGGTTCGCTGGATGTTGAAAGGCGAGGTGGGTTAGTTTGACCCGCAGATCTCGAATAGGTGTTTGCTGAGAGGGGTAGGCCAGCCCTAGCTGATGCCAGTCGCCATCGTCGAGGCGGCAAGTTAGCTCATGACGTACCCAGTTCACTAGCGGATCAATCCCATCGATCAAGGTGAGGATATTTTTTGGGAAAGCGGGTGCTGCTGTCGTTGATGAATTGGATTTTTCTAAGGCACTTAGTTGGCCGGACAGCCAGGCACTCGGCGTTGTAATTAAAATGCCTTGAAACGTTTCACCAGGCCAACGTTCACCTACCTGGATGGATTTAACGGTAGGGAGCGTTTGCAGCAATGTGGGAATCTCATCTTGGACTAGTTGCTGCTGGATTGCTTGGGGGACAACCAAGACAATTGGTCCAGGCCACACTAAGGCTGGCATCAGATAACTCAGGCGATAACGGCCTCGATACGCCGCAGTGCTACCGATTTGCAGAAGAGCACTGCGACCTAATCTGAGGGCTCTAGCTACTAACCGTGCCATCGTTAAATGGTGGGGCCATTGAATGTGCCCCTGCTGGCGTAAAAACTCTCGGAGTAGCTGATGAACTTCTGCCTCAATCACCTTTGCTGCAACTCTCGCTATGCCTCGATAATTCAGCTAAATCCTTAAAAAATGACTCAGTTGTGTGTCTCATTGTGACATACTCCCTTGGGGCGTTTGGTTTATCGCCGACCAGCTCATAGCCTCTGGACAGATGTCCCTTTGAATTATTGACACAATTTTTGATCTTCCACCATGTCACTGACCTCTATCTCAGCGCAAACTTCACAGCCAGATTTAATCATTGGGATTGTTGGCTTAGGGCTGATTGGTGGTTGTTTAGCCATTGATTGTAAACGTCTGGGCTATACCGTTTATGGAGTGGCTCGGCGACCAGCAACTACAGCGGTAGCGGTTGAGCAAGGCATGGTGGATCAATCAGGATGCGATCTGGCCCTGATGGCTAAGGCTGACCTTGTTTTTATTTGTACGCCTATGGCCCTAATCGTGCCAACCGTGCATCAACTGGTGGAGCATTTGCCAGAATCAACAATTGTGACTGATGTTGGGTCTGTGAAGGGGGAGGTTGTAGCTGCAGCGACTACAGCATGGCCTAATTTTGTTGGGGGGCATCCCATGGCAGGTAAGGCGGAGTCAGGATTAGCTGCAGCTGAAGCGGGATTATTTCGCGATCGCCCCTATGTGGTGACGCCAATTGAAACCACAAAACAAGTCGCACTGGATCAGGTGGTTGCGATCGCTACCCAGCTTGGTTCCAAAATCTATACATCCACACCAGCAGCTCATGATCGTGCTGTGGCGGCCATCTCCCATTTACCCGTAATGGTCAGTTCTAGTCTGCTCCACACCTGTCTCAGTGAGTCGGATTTCCAGGTCAAAGTTCTGGCCCAGCAATTAGCCAGTAGTGGTTTTTGCGATACCAGTCGCGTCGGCGGCGGTAATCCTGAATTGGGCGCTATGATGGCCCAATTCAACCGGGCAGCTTTACTCCAATCCTTACAGCAATATCGGCATCAGTTAGATACTGTGATCAATCTTATCGAGGTCGAGGAATGGGATGCGCTTAAACAAAGGCTCACTGTCGCCCAGCAAGAACGGCCAAAGTACCTCTGAAGTTATTATTTTGCCGTACAAATCACTGTCCAAGATTTGCGCCTAAGCCATGTGCTTTCCTTCTAGCTCGGCCATAATCACAGGTTCCTGATACAAAATTGCTGTGAAAGTAACCGTGGAACCGAGGCCTTCGCCCATGCTAATAAATTGCACCTTCCCCCCCATTGCTTCGATCAGCCGTTGGGAAATTGCTAGCCCAAGACCAGTGCCACCATACTGACGGGTGCGCTCTCCGTCTACCTGGCTAAAGGTTTGGAACAGACGATTTTGTTTTTCTAAGGAAACACCGATCCCGGTATCCTCAACACTAATTTTGATATGTCCAGGCCAGACCCGACCTTGGAAGCGTATGCTCTGGGGTTTGACTTCAGCGCTGATGGTTACCCCTCCCTCAGGTGTAAATTTGATGGCATTGCCAATCAGATTGAGGAGGACTTGCAAGATCCGCTGGTAGTTTCCGTATAGCTTGATTTCATCTAGCGTGGCAGGCAGCTTCATATCGAAATAGAGGCCTCGCTGTTCCGCCTGAGGGCGGGTGAAATTCTCCACATCGGAGAAGAGCTCTTGCAGGCTAATGGCGGTCAAATCAATTTCCATTTTGCCTGCCTCAATTTTAGCGATGTCGAGGACATCGTTAATTAAGTTGAGGAGATGGAGGGCTGATTTATGGGCTTCTTCGATAAACTCTTCTTGCTCTTCTGGATCGTCGGCCATGCCATCCAGCACCAATCGCAGAAAGCCAATCATGCCATTCAGCGGGGTGCGCAATTCGTGGGATGTATTGGCCAGGAACTCACTTTTAAGTCGCGATGCTTCCTCGGCATAGCGTCTTGCTTCTTCGAGCTCATCATTTTTATCGATTAGTTTTTCGTTAGCCCTTTGAAGATCGTCTGCGAGCGTACGACTTGCCTCAAAGAGTTTTGCGTGGGCAATGGCTGTTCCTACTTGGTCTGTGAGCTCATTAACCAGTTCGATTTCTAGTGGGTGCCAGGGGCGCTCTGGTGGCATTTGCAACAGTAAAACGCTGTTGGGTTCGTCTCGATAGCAGGTGGCTACAGTTAAAACGGTATATGGACCAGCGTCGTTATCTTCCCGATCAAAATCTGACAGTACGGGTTTGAGAGTGTTAATGGTGCAGCGAAAATCTGCCTTGTTAGCGAGTTCAAAAGTTTGCCCCAAACAAGGATCTAATTCGGGTTGATGAAACTCAGCAACTACATTTAAGGTCTGCATTGCCACTGAGTAGTCGCAGACGAGACAGCGATGCAGGTCTAAAAGGGTACCTAGACCATCTACGGTTTGCTGCCAAATAGTTTCGAGTTCTAGAGTTTTGCGGATATTAGACGCGATATTGGTCAGAACACCGTGGTAGTTAGAAATATTAGCTAATAGACCTGCTTGGGCATTATTGGAACAGGGATCTACCGCAATACCCATGGTGCTTACATGCTGAGGCATCTGAGCCGTATCCGCGACAGTGAGGATAGAACCTTCCCCTTTGATATATGGTTGACCGGGGGCATCGTGCCAATCGACTAGGCTTAGCTTAAAATCTAGGCCTACTGGGTGAGGGCCACAGCGGACAATGCATTGAAATGTCTGGTTTTGCCCATCGTCCAACACCTGTTTAACGCGTTGTAGGTAAGGGGCTATGGCGACAGGGCCAAAAAGCTGATCAATGGATTCGTGTAGATAGCGATCAGGTGCAGCGTGAAGGGCTTGAGGCCAATTGATAGCAACAATCCGCCCGTCGGGATCGTGAATAACTTGGAGGGAAGAATTATCAACTGTGGCGGGAACTGCCATAGGTTCAGGGTCAACTATCAATTGCGATCTCATAGTCCGTCAGAAATCTCTAGCCCTATACTTAACTGCTTACGAGTTTTCCCTGTCTGGATCAGAAACATCTAAGCTGAGATCGCTCGTCAGCAGTATGACAGACCTCAAAATTCTCTGATCACAGGGTAATGGGTGCCGCAAGTCAAAAAAACGCTTCGACTGATTCAGCACTGTTCGTTGGTAAGACGCCCCGATTAATCTTTATCTTGTCATGGGATTCATCAAATGGTCATCCCTTAATGTTTTCCCTGCAAGGATCCCATGCAAAAGCAATAAAGCTTTATTACTTGATTGCTTGAATAAGGTACTGCCTGACTCATCCAAGCAAACGCTCACCCTGAAAAAGCTTATGGATAAGCTTATGGATATTGGTGGGTAGGTTTATGGATGAACAAAGTATTGGAACAAAGCATTAAGATAAGCTAAGTGCTTCTTGCTCTCTAGTTTGAGTTTCTTCTTTCCATGACCGACGCACCCGTCTCTCGCATCCGAAATTTTTCGATTATTGCTCACATCGATCATGGAAAATCTACCCTGGCTGATCGGTTGCTACAGGAAACCAAAACCATTAGCGAGCGGGATATGAAGGCTCAGGTCCTCGACACCATGGACCTAGAACGGGAGCGGGGCATTACCATCAAGCTCCAGGCGGCTCGTATGAACTATCAGGCTGAGGGTGGCGACGAATATGTGCTTAACCTGATTGATACGCCAGGGCACGTTGATTTTTCCTACGAGGTCTCCCGCGCTTTAGCTGCATGTGAAGGGGCGCTACTGGTGGTGGATGCCTCCCAGGGTGTGGAGGCACAGACGTTGGCCAATGTCTATCTGGCCCTGGAAAACGATCTAGAAATTATTCCCGTTCTGAATAAAGTAGATCTGCCCGGTGCAGAACCGGATCGGGTCAAGAAAGAAATTGAAGATATCATTGGTCTGGACTGTAGCAATGCTATTCTGGCGTCGGCTAAAGAGGGGCTAGGCATCACTGAGATTTTGGAATCTATTGTAGAGACCGTCCCCGAGCCTGAAGATAATACGGAGAAGCCGCTGCGGGCGCTGATTTTTGATAGCTATTACGACAGCTATCGCGGGGTGATTGTGTATTTCCGAGTGGTGGATGGAACGTTAAGTCGTCGCGATCGCATCCGTCTGATGGCCTCCGGTAAGGAATACGAAATCGATGAGCTGGGCGTACTCGCTCCCCATCAAATCGAAGTTGATGAACTCCATGCTGGTGAAGTGGGGTATATATCTGCTTCTATTAAAGCCGTGGCTGATGCCCGAGTTGGCGACACCATTACCCTAGTTAAAAAGAAAGCCGAAGAACCTTTACCGGGTTACGTAGAAGCTAATCCCATGGTATTCTGCGGACTTTTTCCCACTGACTCTGATCGCTACGAAGATCTGCGCGATGCCTTAGAAAAGTTAACTCTCAGCGATGCTGCCCTACAGTACGAGCCCGAAACCTCCAGTGCCATGGGCTTTGGTTTCCGCTGTGGTTTCTTAGGACTCTTGCACATGGAAATTGTGCAGGAGCGGCTGGAGCGGGAATATAACCTGGATTTGATTACCACAGCTCCATCGGTGGTTTATCGAGTCACGACGATCGATGGCGCGGTGCTAAATATTGACAACCCTTGCGAACTGCCGGAGCCCCAAGAGCGGGAAAAAATTGAAGAGCCCTATGTCAAAGTAGAAATTTTTACTCCTGAAGAGTTTGTCGGAACACTGATGGACCTGTGCCAGACCCGACGGGGCGACTTTAAGGATATGAAGTATCTAACAGAAGGGCGTACTACGCTGGTGTATGAAATCCCCTTAGCTGAAGTGGTGACTGACTTCTTCGACCAGATGAAATCTCGGTCTCGCGGTTACGCCAGCATGGAGTACCAACTGATTGATTATCGTGTGAATTATCTGGTGAAGCTGGATGTGATGATCAATGGCGATAAGGTTGATCCGCTGGCGGCCATTGTGCACCGTGACCAAGCGTACTATGTGGGTAAGGCGCTGGCAGAAAAGCTCAAAGAGCTAATTCCCAGACACCAGTTTAAGATCCCAATTCAGGCAGCCATTGGTAGTCGCATCATTGCCAGTGCCAGTATTCCAGCCCTGCGCAAGGATGTATTGTCTAAGTGTTACGGCGGTGACATCTCCCGTAAGAAGAAACTGTTGAAGAAACAGGCCAAAGGTAAGAAGCGCCTAAAGGCCATCGGTACGGTGGATGTGCCACAGGAAGCATTTATGGCGGTATTGAAATTGAATTAAATGGGTTTGGGTACGCTGAATCCCCCCATTGAATTAGATATTCCGTAGGGGCACGCCCTTGTGGCTGCCCTGGGCTACGTTTCGCTATCAACCGAAAACCCAAAATTCCCATGAAAATAATGGCGCTATTGGTTTTGCATGTTGGTCAATAGCGTTAGCGATCGAGGGCAACCACAAAGGATGGCCCCTACGATGGTGATTAATCAACATGCCTGTGGGATTTATGATGGCCTATGGATTTTGGATATTGGTTAATGGCGTTAGCGAGTGAGGACAGCCAAAAGGGATGGCCCCTACGTGACGTAATGGATGTGCGGATTATTTCGCGTCCATCCAATTTTTGCCAGCGTTGATTTCCACCTTTAAGGGCACCGATAATTTCACAACGGATTCCATTGTTCGGGTGATTTTTTTCTCTAGTTCCGGCCATTCATCGGGGGGAATTTCAAAAATCAATTCGTCATGGACCTGTAGTAAAAGTCTGGCCTGATATTCCTTGAGGACTTCATGCAGCTGAATCATCGCGATTTTGATAATGTCAGCACTAGAACCCTGAATTGGGGCATTGGCAGCTGCCCGTAATAGGCCTGCATCATAGCCACCCGGTTTGAGCTTATTGAGTTCAATTTCATCTGGAGATCTGCCTTTCAGTGGCCGCAAGCTATTGCTCGAAAAGTTGAAATATCTGCGGCGACCTAAGATGGTTTCCACATAACCATGGGCAATGGCCTCACGCTGCATTTGTTGCAAGTACTCAAAGACCCGCGAGTAGCGCTCGTTAAATTTATCGATAAAGGCCTTGGCCTCCGTACGGCTCACACCCATTTCGCGAGCAAAACGCACAGCACCCATGCCGTAAATAACGCCGAAGTTGATGATTTTACCCATGCGGCGTTCGTCTGAAGTGATTTCTTCTTTATCCAAGAGTAGTTGCGCGGTGAGGCTATGGACATCTTGTCCGGTGCGATAGGCATCGACCAAGACTGACTCTCCGCTGAGGTGGGTGAGAATTCTTAGTTCGATTTGGGAGTAGTCGGCAGCGGCTAGTAGCCACCCTTCTTGAGGCAAGAATGTCTGACGAATTTGGCGACTAAAGGCGGTGCGAACGGGGATATTTTGCAGGTTCGGATTCGATGAGGACAGGCGACCGGTGGCAGTGACGGCCTGGTTAAAGTCAGTGTGGACACGGCCTGTATCAGCTCGCACTAGCTTGGGTAAGGCGTCCACGTAGGTGGATTTCAGTTTGGATAATGTGCGATGGCTGACGATACAGTCCACCACTGGATGATCGCCCTGAAGTTTCTCAAGAGTAGATGCGTCTGTGGAGTAGCCAGTTTTGGTTTTACGGGTTTTCTTTTTGTTCAACCCTAGGGTTTCAAATAGCAAGACGCTGAGCTGCTTGGGAGAGCTAAGGTTAAACTCTTCGCCCGCGTAGTCGTAGGCTTTGATTTGCAACTCGTAAAGGTCGGCTTCGAGCTGCTCTGAGAAGTGTTTCAGGTAAGGTTCGTCAATGCGGATACCGGTGGCTTCCATGTCGGCAAGGACGGCTTCGAGGGGGACTTCGATGTCGCGAAATAGGGTTGCGATCGCATCCACCTGCTTTAATTCATCTTGCAAAATCGGCACTAACCGATAGGTGGTGTGCACATCCCCACCGCAGTAAGTTGCTACCTGATCAATCGCAATATCTGCAATGGTTTTACCTTTTGGTACTAAGTCGCTATAACTTTGTGCTGCCACATTCAAATAGCGCAGCGACATATCTGTCAAATTGTGACTGCTTTCTGGATTCAGTACATAGCTGGCAAGCATGGTATCAAACACCACACCTGCTAGCTCAATCCCCTGACCTTTGAGCACCGCTCGGTCATACTTGGCATTTTGTAGAGATTTTGGATAGTCGGCACTTTCTAAAATTGGCTTGAGTGCAGCTAAGACATGCGCTAACGGTAGCTGCTCTCCTGAACCATGACCGACTGGCACATAGGCCAAATCCTCTGGTCCATCTCCCCAGCAGCAGCCAATCCCTACCAGCTCAGCATCCAGCGGCTCAATCGCCGTCGTTTCCGTATCCCAAGCCACGGGCCGAGCTTTATCTGTTTGAGTTTCTAATTCAGCCACCAGAGCCTGCAACTGTTCCGCTGTAGTAACAATCTGTGGCTTAATGTCCACCTCTTCCACATCGGTAGCGGCATCAGTTTCTTCTGCGGTGAAAAAAGATGTTTCCTCATCATCAATCGGTGTAGAGACCTTTGTTGATGTGGCTGTAACCTCGCCGCCAAATGCCTCCTGTAACTTGTTCAGACGATTAATGAAATGCTGAAACTCCAGATTTTTCAGTAGAGGGATGACCTTGCCTTCGTCAAACCCTTCTAATTTGCAATCCGCTAGATCGACATCTAGTTCAACATCAGTGACGATAGTTGCGAGATATTTGGACTTGTCTGCGTCCTCTTTGCCAGTTTCCAGCTTTTTCTTGACTGCACCCTTCATGTCAGGCACTGCGTCATAGACACGTTCCAAGTT
This sequence comes from Leptothoe sp. LEGE 181152, assembly GCF_032906605.1. Taxonomy (NCBI): domain Bacteria; kingdom Bacillati; phylum Cyanobacteriota; class Cyanophyceae; order Nodosilineales; family Cymatolegaceae; genus Leptothoe; species Leptothoe sp. LEGE 181152. The sequence continues at coordinate 43,994 of NZ_JASATU010000006.1, read as the reverse complement.
TTCGTGTTCTGTCAGCAGCTTGACGGCAGTTTTTTTACCAATGCCTCGCACCCCAGGAATATTATCCGAGGTATCGCCACAGAGGGCTTTGTAGTCGATTACCTGGTTAGGCTTAATGCCAAGTTTTTCCTCAACTTCCTTAATGCCATATTCCTTGGCCAGACCATTGGTGCGGCCAAAGGTACTGCCCAGATGCAGTACCTTAATGTGCTCGTTATCGTCGATCAGCTGAAATAGATCCTGGTCGCCGCTCAAAATTCTGACTGCATAACCTTCTTTCTCGGCTTTGGTTGCTAACGTGCCAATGACGTCATCCGCCTCAAATCCTGGGGCTGTGAGAATCGGCAGCTTAAAGCTTGTCAACAGCTGCTTGAGGTTTTCTACATCTTCGATAAAGTCTTCTGGTGTTTCTGGCCGCCCTTCTTTGTAGCTATCAGCAGCTTTGTGGCGAAAGGTGGGCTCAGCTAAGTCAAATGCGACGGCTGCATAGTCAGGTTTTTCCACCACCATCATGTCGCTCATGGACTTGAGAAAGCCAAAGCAAACGCTAGTGGGAATGCCTTTGGATGTGCGTAATCCTCCATCGCGACTTTTGGCGTGGGCGTAGTAAGACCGAAACGCCAGGGAGTGGCCGTCGATGATTAGCAGGGTGGGTCTGTCAGAACTCAAAACACTTGTCGCCAATGCAGCTTTTTAATTAAAGCGTGTCCACGGCCAGAACTGTAGTTTTTTCGGTAACGAAGCGACCGGTTTCAACTGGGACGTGGTCTATGGGGTAGTTTGGCGATAGGGGCACGCCATATCGATTGTGAATTCAGCATTTACCCTGCTCCTTATCTGGCAAGTATGTCTTGCTTCCAATGTAAAAGTTATTCATATAAGCGGTGACTATAGTCTGCTTGTGGAGCTAGAGTTGACGAGTATTGAAGTGTTTAGTTGAGAGTTATTTGATATCAAATAGTTTTGCCTTCTCCTTGGTGTGAGAGCAAGGAGGTGTTGTGGTCTCACCTAAATCCATCGGATACTCCACATCAGCATTCACCCATCAGGATTCAAAGCTAGTTAGTCTCCGGACGATCGGACTGCCATAGAGAAGTTTGTACTTATATAGTTAGCTTTTCAGAACTATGTCGCTTTCATTAGATGCACTGTGGGTGGTTATGAGCGCTAGCCTAGTGTTTCTGATGCAAGCGGGTTTTTTATGTGTAGAGGCTGGTTCCACCCGTCGCAAAAACAACATCAACGTTGCCATTAAAAATATTGCGGATGTTGGCCTATCAATCATGATGTTTTGGGCCTTTGGCTACGGCTTGATGTTTGGCACCTCTATGTATGGCTGGTGGGGTTTTAGTGACTTTTTGCCTGAGTTTAACCAAGCGGATAGTTGGCCTCTCATTTTCTTTCTATTTCAGGCAATGTTTTGTAGCACTGCTGTCACTATCGTCTCAGGAGCAGTGGCTGAGCGCATGACATTTCGAGGGTATCTATTCAGCGCTGTACTGATATCCGGGTTGGTGTATCCAGTATTTGGTCATTGGGTCTGGGGTGGTTTAGATCAATCAGTTGCAATTGGTTGGTTAAGCAAAAAAGGCTTTGTCGATTTTGCAGGTTCTACGATTGTCCATAGTTTAGGTGGGTGGGTTGCCTTAGCTGCAGTTTTGGTCATCGGTCCGCGTCTTGGTCGCTTTTCTCGACAAAACTTTGATCAACAAGCCCCCAGTTCAGATCTGCCCTTAGCTTTTTTAGGCGCGCTACTGATGTGGTTTGGCTGGTTTGGATTTAATGGCGGCAGTACCCTTGCTTTCAATGATCAGGTCCCAAGAATTTTGGTAAATACCTTGTTAGCAGGGGCGGCGGGATTGACTGCTCCTTTGACATGGTCTCTCATGGTGCAAAAGAACCATTTGCCGTTTAAGGCCGTGATGAATGGCTCTCTTGCGGGCCTAGTATCGATTACGGCTAGTTGTCATGCTGTGTCTTTGAGCAGTGCGGTGCTGATTGGCGGCATGGGTGGATTGGTGATGTTAGGCGTTGACGCCCTCCTAGACAAACTGCGCATTGACGATGCAGTCGGGGTCATTCCTGTCCATCTTGGCCCAGGTGTTTGGGGAACATTAGCCGTTGCATTATTGGGTGATTTAGGGCGATTAGACACTGGGCTGAACCGCTGGGAGCAATTTATTGCTCAGTGCTCAGGCATTTTGGCTTGTGGACTATGGTCATTCACGGTAACGTTGCTAGTCTTATTACTGCTTAATCGGTATGCGTCGCTACGGGTATCCCTGAAGCAAGAGTACATTGGCTTAAATGTGTCAGAGCATGGTGCGCGTAATGAGTTTCAGAACTTATTTGAAACTATGCAAACCCATGCGAAAACCGGTAATTTACAGCGACGGGTGACAGTCAGTGCGTTGACAGAAATTGGTCAAATTAGCCGTTGGTATAACCAGGTGGTTGATGCTCTAGACCGATCTACCGCCAGAACAAATGCAATTATCATGACTGCAGCGGATGGCATTTTGACGGTTGATCCTGACACCTTGATCCTTCAGAGCACGAATCCGGCTGTTGAAAAAATTTTTGGTGGCCACTGGTTACAGATGATTGGGCAATCCCTAACTACTTTGATTGAGACAGATTTGGTGCAGTCCCAAGATGCCGCTTTTCAATCCCTGCAACAGTTTTTGCAACAGGGTTGCCGTACAGGTGAGGCCTACATGGCGATTGGCATACACAATCAGGGCCGACGATTCCCCATTGAAGTTTTGGTCACTGATTCTCAATTAAGGTCCGCCAACTTTTTGACCATCATGGTGAGGGATGTCACCGAGCGTAAGGAATCAGAAGCGGCTCTGATGGCGTCCGAATTAGAGGCCCGTAGAACTGCCGGTCAACTGGAAAAAGCACTAAACGAACTGAAGCAGGCTCAGGCTCAGCTATTGCAAAGTGAGAAAATGGCAGGGTTAGGGCAGTTAGTGGCTGGTATTGCCCATGAGATCAATAATCCCGTCGGTTTTATTTATGGCAACCTTGAACATGCCATAGCGTATGTGGAAGATTTGTTACTGGTGATTAGCCACTACCAATCACAGGCAATTGAGCTGCCACCTGACATGCAAAGAGATGTCGAGGATGCAGACATCGCCTACATCAGGAAAGATTTTCCAAAATTAATTGGCTCCATCACAACTGGTACAGAACGCATTCGAGAGATTGTGCAGTCCTTGAGACAATTTGCCCGCTTTGGTGAATCAGATGTGAAAACTGTCGATATCCATAGGGGATTGGATAATACGTTGATGATGCTGGCACATCGTTTAAATATGACTGCTAGACGTCCCAAGATTTTGGTGGATAAGCGCTATGGTAATGTCTCTAAAATTCAATGCTATGCAGGGGCGTTAAACCAGGTCTTTTTGAGCCTATTCAATAATGCTATTGATGCTTTGGAGACGCACGGGTCAGGCACAATTACGATTACAACCGAGGAGCAGCCAGAGTATGTTGTGATCACTATTGCTGATAATGGCACAGGTATTCCGAAGGCCTTACAGCAGCAAATTTTTGATCCCTTTTTTACGACCAAGCCTGTTGGTTATGGAACTGGGATGGGTTTAGCTATCAGTCATCAAATTGTTGTAGACCAGCATGGTGGTGAGTTGCGCTGCAATTCTGTATTGGGTCAGGGCAGTGAATTTCAGGTGGTTGTACCGAAGACACTGGCATTGCGATCGCACTCTAAAACTGCTGCAAACATGTCTACACCTTGAGCTCATAGCACCAATCATGACCCCGTTCTCCTGACCTAGATGACATGAATATTTTGTTCATCTGTAGTCGTAATCAATGGCGTAGCCCTACTGCTGAGAAGGTTTGGTCAAAACAGCCAGGTATTTATGCCCGATCAGCGGGTACTAGCCCTAGAGCCCGTAAAACAGTTTCAGCCAAGGATATCCAATGGGCAGATACGATTTTTGCCATGGAGCAAAAGCACAAAGATAGACTCAAGGCTGAATTTCCTCGATTGATGAGCCACAAGACTATCCATGTCCTTGATATTCCAGATGAATATCAGTTGATGGATGCAGAGCTGGTAGAAATCTTGCAAAACTCTGTTGAAAGCTATCTTGGCATCTGATAGGTGCTGCACTTGATTATTGCCCATGCTTGTCGGCTAGTAGCAGTTGCTGAAATGCAATGTCCCAATAACATTCACTGGAAAATCTACAGCAGCAGCCTTGTCTCGCGACGTGAACAAGGCGAATTCGATGCATGGAAGAGTCTTCCTGGTTCAAACCCTAGCTTTAGACCAGACGGCTGCAAAAGTCTAATCGGATTTTAAGCTTCACATCTCCACAGCGTTCTTCAATTATGAGACAATTATGAAAAGTGAAGTAATTATGAAATAAGAAGGTGGGTCAATCCCACCAGTAATGGATCATGATCAACGAACAGTGGGTACATCGATTTAAGCCTCTATCATCCAGAGTGTTTTGGGCATCTAGTATTGCGGTCTTGTTGGGTTTAACCGCCTGTGGTCAGGAGTCTCCAACATCTGAGAACACGACTGCTGACGACCAAAAAGTTGTACTGACAACGTTTACAATCTTGGCAGATATGGCCCAAAACGTAGCTGGGGATGAGCTGCGGGTGGAATCTATCACCCGTATTGGCGCAGAGATCCATGGATATGAGCCGATACCTAGTGATTTAACCAAAGCCCAGGATGCTGATCTCATTTTTTATAACGGCATGAATCTGGAGCGCTGGTTTGAGCAGTTTTTGGGCAACGTGCAGGATGTGCCATCGGTGATTTTGACGGAAGGGATTGAACCGATTGCTATTTCGGAAGGTCCTTATGCCGATAAACCAAATCCCCATGCATGGATGTCTCCTCAAAACGCACTGATATATGTGGAAAATATTCGCCAGGCGTTTGTAGAACTTGACCCTGAAAACGAGTCGATCTATAACGCCAATGCTGCCGCGTACAGCGAACAGCTGCAAGCTATTGATGAAAAGTTACAGGTCAATTTAGCTCAGGTGCCGGTTGACCAGCGTTATTTGGTGAGTTGTGAAGGTGCGTTTTCTTATCTAGCCCGTGATTACGGTCTACAAGAAGTCTATCTCTGGCCCATAAATGCCGAACAGCAATCTACCCCTAAGCAAATTCAAGGGGTGATTGAAGACGTTCAAGCTAACGATATTCCAACTGTTTTTTGTGAAAGCACCGTTAGTGATGAAGGGCAACGAGAGGTGGCACGAGCCACCGGGGCTAAGTTCGGTGGCAACTTATATGTTGACTCGCTGTCTACGGCTGATGGTCCTGTACCTACGTTTTTAGATCTGTTGGCATATGACGTGCAGGTGATTAGCGAAGGACTGCTATCACCATAATGTTTTGGCTATGGGCCAATAGCTTTCTCATCCCAGGAAATTTCTAGAGTGGGCATTGCCCCATCGATATGATTCACATGCAATAGGTTTTGGTGGGTATTGCCCACCCTACTCTGTCCTTTACTCCTTAGCCAACGATGCGATCAGATACTTTTGGCATCACTGTCGAGAACATTAGTGTTACTTACAGCAATGCCCACCTGGCTTTGTACAACGCTAGCTGTTATGTCTACCCTGGCACGATTACGGGCTTGGTTGGTCCCAACGGTGGGGGCAAATCCACGCTGTTCAAAACCATCATGGGGTTTCTCAACCCTAATCAAGGACGAGTACACATTGACGGCCTTTCCGTAAAAATGGCGCAAAAGCGTCAGCTCATGGCCTATGTCCCCCAATCAGACGACGTGGACTGGAATTTTCCGGTGAGTGTGTCGGAGGTGGTGATGATGGGGCGTTATGGCTACATGAATATGTTGCGCATTCCTGGGCGTGAGGATCGTCGACAGGTGGCGGAGAGTTTAGACCGTGTGGGTATGGCTGATTTTCGTCAGCGGCAGATTGGCGAATTGTCGGGGGGGCAGAAAAAACGAGCATTTTTGGCGCGGGCGATGGCGCAAAATAGCCCAGTGATTTTGCTTGATGAACCGTTCACTGGGGTAGATGTGAAGACGGAAAAGCGGATTGTCAATCTACTGCTGCAATTACGTGAAGAGGGACACACGATTTTAGTGTCTACCCATGATTTGGCGTCGATTTCTACGTTTTGCGATCGCACCATTCTGCTTAACCATACTGTTCTGGCCGAAGGCACCACCGCCGATACCTTCACCGAAGAAAACCTGTCCATGACCTTTGGCGGTTTGCCATTGAGCAGTTTATCCAAGGTAAATTTATCGAGACAACGCTATGAGTAATCTATGGGCTATCAGTGGAGCAGTCTTAAGCCCCCTTTGGCAGTGGGTCAGCGAGCCACTCCAGGCTGGCTTTATGGTTAAAGCCCTGTGGGTCAGTGCCTTTGTCGGTGTCGTGTGTGCCGTCTTGTCTTGCTACATCACCCTCAATGGCTGGTCTTTAATGGGTGATGCGGTTTCCCATGCAGTAGTACCAGGTGTAGTGGTGGCCTATGCCATAGGATTACCCTTTGCCTTGGGGGCTTTTATCTTTGGGTTTGGGGCCACGGTGCTCATCGGCTATGTAAAATCCCAAACGCGACTTAAGGAAGATGCCGTCATTGGCGTGATTTTCACTGGTTTCTTTGCCTTTGGGCTGGTATTAGCCACCAGAATCCCGAGCAATGTAGACCTGTTTCATATTTTGTTTGGCAATGTGTTGGGGATTTCCCGGTCAGATATCGTGCAAACCTTAATAGCAGGTATCGTCACATTAGTGATCATTCTGCTGCGCCGTAAGGATTTGCTGCTTTTTTGTTTTGACCCTAACCATGCCAAAGCCATTGGTCTCAACACTCAGCTAATGTACTACACGCTGCTGTCGGTGCTAGCGCTGACTATTGTGACAGCCTTGCAAACAGCAGGCATTGTTTTGGTGGTTGCCCTGCTAGTGACGCCAGGAGCCACAGCCTATCTACTGACCGATAGGTTTGACCATATGCTAGCGATCTCAGTTGCTACCAGTGTGCTTTCCTGTGTTTTAGGCACCTATCTGAGCTATCACCTGGATGTTTCGACGGGGGGCAGCATTGTTGTTCTAATGACTGTTCTGTTTGGTTTAGCCATGGTGTTTGCCCCTAAGTACGGCATTTTGGGGCAACGGTTGAGGCGTCAGATGCAGGTGAGTCAAGAGCTCTAAGGGCTTATACCATTTCCTAGCCAGCCTTACCTTGCGGTTAGTGCGCCTTTGGGATAGGCGATGCGTTTGTGGTTGAACTGCTGCCACACTTGCACAAATACATTGGCGATGATGTCCATGTCTTTCCGGGTGAGGCAAGAGTCAATTAACTGTTTATCTTTCCAGCGAGCGCGAAGAATTTTGTTCACCATGGCATAGGCCTCTTCGGCGCAGGCTTCTTTGTTGAGCGATCGCAATGCCGCTTCACATGAATCTGCCAGCATGACAATGCCGGTTTCAGGAGATTGGGGAATCGGGCCATCATAGCGAAAGTCTTCTTCGCGGATCTCCATCTCAGGATTTTCCTTGGCAATTTCCTGGGCCTGATAGTAGAAGTAGCTGATCAGCATGGCTCCCTGATGCTCAGGAATAAAGGCCTGAATCGCCTTGGGGAGTCGATGTTTACGAGCCATGACTAACCCTTTTGTTACGTGCTTTTTGATAATGTCAGCGCTGACCCATGGATCGTCGATCAAATCATGTTTGTTAGGTCCTCCCATCTGGTTTTCAATGAATCCTAAAGGATCATGCATCTTGCCAATGTCGTGATAAAGCGTCCCTGCGCGGACAAGCTCAACATTGTGACCCAAGGCACGGGCAGCAGCCTCTGCCAAATTAGCCACAAACATGGTGTGTTGAAATGTGCCAGGGGCATCCGCCGCTAGACGTTTGAGGAGAGGACGATTGGGGTTGGATAATTCAGCCAGACGGATGGGGGTGACCACATCAAATACTGACTCTAGATAGGGGCTTACCCCCAGAGCAACAATACTCCAGGCGATACCGTAGACCCCAAACAGAGCTGAATCACGAATGACGGTGTACCAAAGGGAGGCGGCAACACTGTTGAACATGAGGGTCAAGACTAGGTGAATGACACCTTGGGTGAGACCGACCACACCACCTAGTAGGGCAAATTCTTCTCGCGATCGCAACCGTGGTGCAATCCATGCCCCTACCAACGCTGCGCAGGCTGCTGAAAATAGAGATAAAAAGGCGACTGAGCCCCCTACTGGTAATAGAATCACCAATAGGACAATGGTGACTGCTCCCAAAATGTAGCCATAAAAGCTACCCAGTAATAGGCCAACAGCTGGTAAACCTAAGCCAGGTATTCTCAGGGCCATTAACACAGCGACGCTGACAATGAGACACAGCACCAATAGATGATCGCGCTGCCGTAGCCCCCCTGCTTGCCAATGGTCGATCCATAGCAATAAGCCAACACCGACACTCACTAATCCACCAAAGCCAGCAAAACCTAACCAGTTAATGCGTCGCTGGGTCATATTAAAATGATCCAGCAAGACAAAATCTCCTTGGGTGATGGCCTCTCCTTTTTCGACAATCGCGTCACCCTGCTCAATAGATACAGTTACTGTTTGGACCTCATTTTCCACCTGTTCAGCCCGTAAACGCGTTTGTTCTTGATCCTCAATCAGATTAGGGCGTAAAACAGAGCTAATGATCTTGGCGGTGATTTCCTTGGCGATGGTTTCTTGGGCTAGCAGCTCATCGCGATTAAGAATAGTGGAATCTGCTAAATCTAAGGTTCCTTGGAGCTGAGTCTCGATGGCCTGTTGCCATAGTACGATCGGTGTACCTTCATGAATACCTTGGGTCAGCATTCGATTTAAGACTAAGCGACTGGTGGTTTGAACAGCTTGCCAACTGGGCTCACTTAAATCAAAAAGTCTGGTGTCTAATGGCTGACCACCATCACGAGTCGTCAGACTCTGTAGTTTGGGTTTAGTGGCTGCTAACTGTTGTCGATTAGCATCCACCTGACTCCGTACAGCTGCCATGGACTGGGGAGAGGTGCGGTCTCTTAGGCGTAATAGCTCGTTGAGGGCAATACGCTGATTCGTTTCTAAATTATTGAGACGTCCTTGTAGTGCGCCATTGGTTCCCTGTTGTAAGACACTGCTTGTCAGTGTGGAAATCTGAGTCAAACTCCAAATTTCCGTCCACTCCTCTGACGTGGTTTGGCGTAGATGTTGCTGGGTTCTAGTTGATAACTGAGCTGTTGAAATATAAGGGATATCACCAGCCTGCTGCCGTAACGTACTACCCTGGCTCAAGATGCCGTTGGCTTCTTCTAGAATCGCTTTTGTCTTTGCTTGATCAACCTGCAAAACAATAATAGAGCCACTGCGGGCCGCTTGGCGGTTGGCCTCAGTGGTGATCATGTCTGGCAAAGTCGCGTTGTAGGGCGCTATGAAGGTGTCGGCAGCGATAGTGCTTACAGTCAATGCCGGTTGGTTATAAAATCGCTGACCCAGTATGGCTGTCAGCAGCAACACTGTGAATACAATGGCAATTTGAGTTTGGTTGAAGGGATTGTGACGGGAAATAACGTAACGCCCCGTCGAATCATTGCCTGACTTGGTAGACTGACGGATTGATGTATTAGATCTTTGACGCAAAGACGTCGAAACTTGAGGTAACTGAGTTTTGCACCAGCCAACCGAAGTACGCAAACGTTGCCAAACTGCTTTGACCATGAATGTCACCGACTGCATGAAAGGCCTCAACAACCAAGGCTGCCATTATGAGCTACAGGTGTGAAACACCGCTGATTTAGTGGCCTAATAGCGTTAGACACCTGATAAAGGTGATGGAGGGCAATAAATTGCCCCTGGAAGTACCCTAGATGTCTCAAACAATCAACAGTCAACGCTTTGGTTTATTAGGGCTCATTAACTAGAACGTTGGCCATATTCTTATAGATTCTGTTGAGCTAATAATTACCCATACATTGTCTAAAAGAACGCATTTGAATCCTACGATTCAGTGCTGAACATGCACCCTAAATAACACTGTGCCAATCTGAGTCGGTCAGTGTTACTAACTTTAAATAAGCAGTCGCCTAAGCGTACCACTCTTTTCATCCTCAGCTTTAATGGGCAACTGTGTTGGAAGATGCTTAGCATACCCATGCAGCTATTATAGCTAGCTCTATTTTAAGAGAGGGGGCAGAGCCTATAAATCTAGGGGGAATACTTCGCAGTTGGCTGAAATATTAGCAATACCAGCCCAATGGCGATAGAGTTTGCTAGCAATTTGCTCAAGGGAATGCCTTTGCTCAGGGGGGATTGTCAGTATCCACCTAGTTGGAATAACCGACATACCGCCCCAAGCGCCAAGTAAACAGCCAATCATTGCTGGTATTGGTGTGACGATGTCTGGGTGTGCGATCGCTAAGGCCAAATTTTCTCGGTAACTTAGGGATTGTTGGATGGCTAATACCATGATCGCTGAGGGCTGAGGATCCAGCGCTTCAAGATTGAGTGTGGGTGACGGGGGATCTAAGCACTCGATGATGTGCTGGGCTTGGGGTATAAGACTGGCTGGATAGTCGGATAGCTGTTGGCTGAGGTGCTGACTCAGCAATGGAGGTGAGTGTTGAGTGACTGGATTGTAGTGCATGAGCCATGCTAAGCAGTCACCCAATATGCCAAGAGTTGCCATAGTCTCAGTCACACTTATAGCCTCGGTGTGATGGCCTGACTCTATGATTTGCGCTAGCCAACGATGACGGGCATCGCTGTTATCGTGATGATGTAACAACCAGGGTAGCCCTAGGAGCGGATTAGCATCTGTGGGTGTTGGCTGCAATAGGTTTTGCTGTGTACCGTGCAGCCATGATTGATATAGGGGGCTCTCATGGAGAGGCAGCCACGGGCCTCGATAACCAGCTCCATAGCTATGGCCTAGATAGGCTCCCATCAGACTCCCGTGAAATTTAGCGGCGATTGATATAGTCGGCATAGTTTCTCTGGAGTAAGACTGAGCAGCTTGTAATGAACCCAATAACGTTACAGGGCTTATGTCTAATACCTAGAAATATCAATTTATCTGGACGCAATCAGCATGCTGTGCCATCGTATTGTTTAACTTTGACTGGGCGTTAAACTTGATTGGTCTATGCCCATGCCACACATTATGGTGAGCTCTTCACATGAAACGTTGGGGTTTATTTACGATCTCTAATCTTTGTTTGTCAGCAGCTGTTGCGGGATTGATGTCAACAGTTGTATTGGCGGAAATAGAGGGTTCATCCCCAGAGCAAAGCGATGAATTGAATGCTGCTGGAACTGCTTCCCTCAAACAAGCAGGTTCGGTTTTAGGACCGGGCAGTACAGGTTCTGACGTCAAAAGAGTGCAGGCGATGTTAGCGCTGATGGGCTACTATTCCGGTGCTGTAGATGGTACCTATGAACAGATGACCCTGGAAGCTGTTCGTCAATTTCAAGTCGATGCGGGATTGACTGCGGATGGATTGGTCGGACCTTTAACATGGCGTCGGTTATTGCCCACACCAGAAAATTTGACAGAGCCTATCGAACCGCAGGTTTCCGCAGACGCAACTGACGAGACAGCAACCGTGTCAGATGATGATAGCAACGACGATTCATTGGCTGAAGACACCATCGTTGCGACGGCAGGCAATGTGCCAATTTTGCAGCTAGATGATTCTGGAGTTGATGTTAGCCGTTTACAAAATCGTTTGGCTGACCTCAATCTTTACCAAGGGCCTATTGATGGTGTGTTTGGTTTTCTCACAGAGGAAGCAGTACAGGAGTTTCAACGTCGAGTCGGCTTAGAAGTAGATGGTGTCGTTGGGCCAGCTACCTGGTCAGAACTATTCAAGTAACAGTATTAAGGCTGCTACTTAGGTAAGCTTGCTACATCAAGTGAGTACAGCTCAGCATCTAAGGACGATATCTGTTCATCCAATACTAGGAAACCAGACGGATATTGGTCTTTCAATAAAAGCTCACTCTGGTGCATGTACACCATGTAATCGCTCATAAGAAAGTAAACACCGACCATGGCGGCGGCAGCAGAAGCCACCAAAAAACCTGCCAGCATGAGAGAGAACTCTTGGCTGACTAAAGCCCTATCCATGAGACGTAGGGCCCAAAAAACTAAACCGGTAACGATGGCTATTATGAGAAGAGTCATCGATTAAGAAGTAAGTAGGCCTTAAAGATTTACTATTATCTTTTACATATTGTAACAGAGTTATCATAAAAGCGCCTTGTCTAACGGCAATATTTTATAAGTCCGAAAGAATTGGTTGAAGTATCTGATGTATAAGGTTTTTGAGGACTCGAATCTGGCCTTAGGGCCTGATGGTTACGTTTTTTTCTGCTAAATGAGTTTTAATTTCTGCGACTGTAAGCTCACCGTAATGTAGCAGGGATGCCAGTAGGGCCGCTTCTGCTTGACCGCTGGTTAGTGCTTCATGAATATGTTCACAGGTTCCAGCCCCCCCTGATGCGATCACTGGAACGCTCACTACTTCAGCGATGGTGCGGGTCAGATCTAGGTCGTATCCGGCTTTAGTGCCGTCAGCATCCATACTTGTCACCAGCAGTTCACCAGCACCTCGGGCGACAACATCTTGAGCCCATGAGATCGCATCTAGCCCAGTATTTTCTCGACCACCCCGCACAAAGACATCCCACCCTGAGTTATCAGAGCGGCGTTTGGCATCAATGGCCACCACAATGCACTGACTACCAAAGCGATCGCTGGCTGTTTGAATAAAGTCAGGATTACGAACAGCGGCAGAGTTGATGCTGACCTTATCTGCTCCAGCTCGTAAAAGGGCCTTGATGGTTTCAACCGAATTAACGCCACCCCCGACGGTCAGAGGAATAAAGACCTGCTCTGCCGTCCGATAGACGACATCAAAAATGATGTTGCGATCTTCATGGGTGGCTGTAATGTCCAGAAAGACTAGCTCGTCGGCTCCTGCTGCGTTATAGGCTTGAGCGAGCTCAACTGGATCGCCTGCATCCTTCAGCTCTACGAAATTAATGCCTTTCACAACGCGACCCGCTTTGACGTCAAGACAGGGCAAAATTCGCTTAGCCAGCATAGGTGCTTCCGTAAAGTAGACAAAAAATAAATAGAGCGCTTGCTGGCATGGCTCCAGCAACAGTTCTTCAGGATAGCTTACAAAGAGCAAGACACTGATAGACTGAGGATTAGTTTTAATTCTTAATATTTGTCAATCTTACCCAGAGAGGAGAATCTTGGAGTATGGCTTTGGATATCGGACAAAAGGTAAAAGTTGTACGCGTACGAGATCGGGTGTCTGATAACGTTGCCAAGCGTCTAGGGCAAGAGGGCACGATTACTCAGTTCAAAATGGTTGATGGCAGTGGTGTGGGCGTTGTCGTTGAGTTTTCAGATCAGTTTTCTAGCTGGTTTTTTGAAGATGAACTGAAGCAAACGACCTAAGCCGTTGTTGAGCATGTCTGTTTGACTATTACATAGGAGCACCTAGAAATAGGTGCTCCTAATTAGAGTTGTTCAGATCATCCGCTAGTTCTGTATTTATCACTGATGGCGCTAATTCTTACGTTTTTAGGCAAGGGAGGCAGTGGTCGCTCAACATCTGCGATCGCAACCGCCAAAAAACTATCGACCCAGGGTCAGCGTGTGTTGCTGGTCACTGAAGATGCTGGGCCAGGGTTTGGTCTGCTTTTAGGCCATGCTGTTACAGCCGCCCCTAAGCCAGTGTCTCCGACTTTATCGGTGGTTCAGCTGCAATTTACACAGCTCCTGGGACAAAATTGGGAGCAGTTAAAAAAGCTTGAAGCCCAATATCTAAGGGATCCCTTTTTCAAAGCCGTATATGGTCAAGAGCTGAGTTTGTTGCCAGGGATGGACCAGGCGCTTACCCTCAATGCGCTGCGGGAATACGATGCCAGCAGCGACTATGATGTCATCGTCCATGATGGTCCAGGAAATCAGGCGAGTCTACGAATGTGGGGGATGCCAGCGGGCATAGACTGGTACTTCCGACGATTCAAGCAAGTATTCCAGGAATCACAATTCTCTAAATCAGTAATGCCCTTTGTGCAGCCCATTGCTGGTGCAGTGCTTAGCGGTGGTATGTCTGGTGATTTATTTGACCAGCCCCAAGTGGCGGAAAGTACAAATCTGGTAGTTAAGGGCATTGCTGCCGTTAAAGACCCGATGCGAGTGCGAGCTTATCTGGTATCTACCGGTGAGCAGGTTGCGATCGCAACTGCTCGCTACCTTTGGGGGGCCGCTCAGCAAATAGAAATGACTGTGGGTGGAGTCTTGCTGAATCGTGCTGATACTAGTCAAGATTTCGAGCCTTTGCCGGTCCATACGTTGCCTCAGTCCAGCGACTGGCAGCCTTTGATGAATTCTTTGCCAGATTATATGGCGGCTCCTTCAGTGCCAGCCCCTGTAGAGATTGATTTATCTAGTAATACCGTCCGTCTGTTTTTACCAAGCTTTGATAAAAAACAGATTCAGCTCACTCAATATGGCCCAGAAGTCACCATTGAAGCTGGGGACCAGCGTCGGAACTTAAGCCTGCCGAAGTCTTTGAACGGTCGTTCGGTGACTGGAGCTAAGTTTCAATCTGGCTATCTCATCTTGACCTTTGGGTAAGGTTTTGATCATTTCCATTTCTTTGTTAATACCACTGCTAATACCTTCGAAGCTATGGCTGACAATTCTTCTCCAGTAACGTCCAGCGCCGATGACCAGGTATCGGCAGCATCAGAAGGTTCCAAGGCTCGTCAGCTATTGGGGATGAAAGGTGCCGCCGATGGTGAAACGTCTATTTGGAAAATTCGTCTGCAGTTAATGAAGCCAATCACCTGGATTCCTCTGATTTGGGGCGTCCTTTGTGGTGCGGCCTCATCAGGGCATTTTGTCTGGAGTGTGGACCATGTGTTGGCATCCTTAGCCTGCATGTTGATGGCAGGACCTCTGCTGACAGGGTATACCCAGACCATCAATGATTATTATGATCGAGAGCTAGATGCCATTAACGAGCCTTATCGTCCTATCCCCTCTGGGGCAATTGCCCTCGGGCAGGTGCAGCTGCAAATTTGGGTGTTGTTGCTGGGGGGAATTGCAGTCGCCTACGGTTTGGACCGTTGGGCAAGTCATGATTTTCCGATTTTGACAGCGCTGGCAATAGGCGGTTCATTTGTGTCATACATCTACTCTGCTCCACCGCTTAAGCTCAAGCAGAATGGTTGGCTTGGTAACTATGCCTTAGGTGCTAGCTACATTGCTTTGCCATGGTGGGCGGGGCATGCTCTGTTTGGTCAGCTTAATCCCACTGTCGTTGTGCTGACATTGCTCTACAGCATGGCTGGTCTAGGGATTGCTGTTGTCAACGACTTTAAGAGTGTTGAGGGTGACGAGGCTCTGGGCCTTAAGTCTTTACCAGTGATGTTTGGTGTGGGGACTGCCGCTTGGATCTGTGTCCTAATGATCGATATTTTCCAAGCCGGAATGGCCACTTACCTGATCGCTATTCACAAGAATCTCTATGCAGTGCTTTTAATCTTGATGATTATTCCGCAAATAACCTTTCAAGACATGTATTTTCTGCGGGATCCGTTGGCTAATGACGTGAAATATCAGGCAAGTGCTCAGCCATTTTTAGTAATTGGTATGCTGATTTTGGGTTTGGCGCTTGGCCACACTGATTATTTGGTGAGTTAGGTCAGATTCTGATAGCCTTTTTGGAGGTGTGTCAAGATATTTCAACCAGGTTTTGTTAGTTTCAGGTGCAAATTCTCATCGCAAAGCGAACCAACGGGTGCTAACAAGGTAACCATTTTTGAAAATGGGTTAGGTAGGGTTTCTTTAACGTGGCTAATTGGATTGGCAAAGTCAAAAATGATCGGTTTAAAACAGCTTCTGTAGGTGCTACTAAAGTTGTTAAACAGAAACGGCCTAAGCCTCTCTATAAGAGCGTTTTGTTTTGGCTGGCGCTGTTGGCAGGAGCTGGTATAGCTGGGCCAGCAGCCCGTGGCTATCGATTTTGGCAAGAAGCCGATGCCAATTTGCCCAATGTGTCCGATGCTTTGACCTTTGAGCGTACGGGGACCATCACCATTAAGGCCGATGATGGTAGTGTTCTTCAAAAAATTGGTCCGGCGACCCAGGAATATCTGGAGTTTGACGATATTCCAGATACGTTAGTCCAGGGGTTTATTGCCTCTGAAGATCGTCGGTTTTACGAGCACAATGGTATTGACTACAAGGGTATTGCTCGGGCCATTAACTCTAACCTGCGTAATCGGCAGTTGTTAGAAGGGGCCAGCACAATTACGCAGCAGGTCGCCCGGATCATCTTTTTGGACCAAGACCGGAGCTTTCAGCGAAAGTTTCGAGAAGCCTTACTTGCCAATAAATTAGAGCAAGAATTAGGCAAAGAGAAAATCCTAGAGCGCTACCTAAATCTGGTGTATTTAGGGGCAGGTGCCTACGGCGTGGCCGATGCTGCCTGGATTTATTTTGGTAAGACGGTTGAAGAGCTGACGGTTTCGGAAATTGCTCTGATTGCGGGCATGGCTCCTGCTCCCAGCTTTTACTCGCCGCTGGTGGATGAAGCGGCGGCCCGTCAGCAGCGGGATAAAGTCATTAGTCGGATGCTGGAAAATGGAGTGATTTCTCAGGCCCAGGCTGATACAGCTTATGAGAGTGAGGTAACGACTACGCCCAACGAGCCTAAGTTTCTCTATAGTGAGTTTCCCTACTTCACTATTTATGTGCAGAAGCAATTGCCTCAGCTGATTTCTCAAGACGAGATTGAGGCAGGTGGTCTAGTGGTGGAAACTAGCTTGAACCCTAAATGGCAGCGGGCGGCTGAAACCACACTGGAAGAAGTCTTGGAAGAATATAGTGGCTGGCAGCGCTTTGAGCAAGGGTCAATTGTTGCGCTGAATCCTAAGACTGGTCAGGTTCATGCAATGGTGGGGGGCACTGACTTCGAGGACAGTCAGTTTAATCGGGTTACTCAAGCTCAGCGCCAGCCTGGTTCTACGTTTAAGGCATTTGTTTATAGTGCTGCGATCGCAAGCGGCATGTCTCCCTATAAGGGCTATGTTGACGCCCGCTATGTTGTCGATGGTTATGAGCCTAAAAACTACGGCGATCGCTTTAGCGGTAACGTTGAACTCCGTAGGGCGTTAGCATCCTCCATTAACATTGTGGCCGTTAAGGTTCTGGTGGAAGTTGGCTTTGAACCCGTGATTGCTTTAGCTAAACGGATGGGCATTAAATCAGATTTATTGCCCGCTTATTCCTTGGCTTTAGGGTCTTCAGAGGTGAATTTGCTGGAGCTTACAAATGCTTACGGTACATTAGCTGCCAATGGTAAATATGTGGAGGCCCACGGCATTAAGCGAATCACCAACCGTACTGGCGAAGTGCTGTATGAGTTTGTCGATGAGCCTAAGGCGGCCATTGATGAAACCTCCGCCGCCATCATGACCTGGATGATGCGCAGTGTAGTTGACGGTGGCACTGGTAGCAACGCCTATATTAGTGGTCGACAAATAGCAGGAAAAACAGGAACCTCTGAGAAAAATCGAGATCTGTGGTTTATCGGTTTTACGCCTCAGCTGGTGGTGGGTGTTTGGTTTGGTAATGATGATAGTAGCCCCACTCGCGGGGCAAGTAGTACAGCGGCTTACGCCTGGCGGCAGTTTGTTTCTCAATTCATTGAAGATCTGCCAGTGGAAAAATTCCCAGAACTACCCCGTTTGTCAGGTCGGAAGGGGTCAATTGAGGCAAAACCCATAAAACCAAGGAAAGTTGTGGCAGACAAGGCAGGCAGCCGTTCTTCGAGTGAACCTGAGCCCCAAGCTTCCCCTCCACAGCGTTCAGAACCTGAACCTGTCGAAGAAAATTCAGCCCCAGCAGCGGCATCTTCCGAGCCTGCAGCTCCAAGAAGACAACCGGAAGTGGGTCGTAGCAGTCGTCCGGCCCCAGCACCTGCTCCTGTTGCTCCGGCCCCGGCCCCGGCCCCGGCTGTTCCAGCGGTTACGTCATCTGACCCTGAGCCAGTGGCTGCCCCCGCGCCGATTGCGCCAGAGCCTGCTCCTGTTGCTCCGGCCCCAACTCCAGAACCCTCGGCTCCAGCGGCCCCGGCGGCTCCGGCCCCAGCTCCGGCGGCCCCGGCCCCAGCTCCAGTTGCGCCAGCGCCAAGTCCAGTGGATTCAGGAGCGTCTGCGGAGTAAAATATAAAATGTAAATAATTGCTTAGATGCGTTGCGTTTTTTGCGCGTTTATATAATTTAAGCATCTTAGAAGAGGTTAGGCTGGTTTATGGCATTTTTGTTCGGGGAAGTAGGTGCATCGGGCATCCCCATGTATTACTTTCAATTAGTTTACGTAGTTGGCTTTATTGCTGCTGTTGTAATTGGCTCGCTCGCTTGGTACAACTCCAAGCGTCCTCCAGGTTGGGAAGATGCGGCACGTCCTGACTTTATACCCGATGTGGAAGCTAAGGATGTAGAGAGTCAGGAAAGCGATCAAGCCTAGGTCTGAGTTTAGTCAATCACTCGTAGGCGACCTTGGCTGATCGCCTCAAAGATTTTTTGTACCTGTGCCTGTTCATGGCTGTTGAGTTGTGCTTTGCCGAGCAATGATGCCATCAGTGCCTGTTGAGTTTCGCGATTGATTCGACGACGATTGAGGATTGTTTGCATGAGACCCTCTAGGGACTGGGTCGTAGCTTTGTGGTTTAGCATGGCATTGGCTCGAAGGACAACTACAGGAAACAGAAATTAGTGAGTTATAAAGTCTTTGAAGAGAACTTTTATGTCTACTCCTAATATGCTCTCTGGGCAAGGTTTTCACCGTGATTTTTAGTGTCTAAACCTGTGATCCTTGGCACGCTTTTAGGTGATTTAATTCAAGTTAAATAAAAGTATATTCAGAAGATTTTTAGGCATTATCACTTTTGCAGCGAAAATACTCTGAGAGTGCGGCAATCAAACCTGAGACGAGAATGAGTAACACGCTCAAGGCATTGATGTCAGGTTTAATACCCGTTTTGACACGACTGAAAATTTCAATTGGTAGCGGATTTGCCCCACCTGCAGTGAAGCTAGAAATCAGTAGGTCGTCCATGCTTAGAACAAAGGCTAGCAAACACCCTGACAAAATGGCTGGTGTTAGCTGCGGGATTAAGACTTTGATTAGGGCTTGGGTAGGGGTGGCACCTAGATCTAAGGCGGCTTCTTCTAGGTTGGGATCTAATCCCTTGAGGCGGCTAGAGACAACAATGGCAATGTAGGCCAAGCAGAACACCATGTGGGCGGCTATGGCTGTCCATAAACTCAGTGGGATGGCTACAGATGCTAAGAAGACCAGTGTAGCGACTGCGATCGCAATATCTGGAATAATTAGCGGCAAATAGGAAATGCCGGTATACAGCGATTTACCTGGAAATCGATACTTCGATAACCCCACGGCCATTAACGTGCCGAGCACCGAAGAGACCGCAACAGCGCACAGGGCAATTTTGAGACTATCGCCCAGGGCAAAAAACAGCCGCTCATCACCTAGCAACTTGCGATACCAGGTGAGGCTAAACCCCTTCCAAATAGCGCCATACCGCGACTCATTAAAGCTGTACACTCCCAAAATAATAATGGGGATGTACATAAAGCTGTACATGGCCAGGGTCAGCATGGCCTGCCATGACGGGAGCTTGCGTTCAGTTTTCTGATTGGTAGAGGCAGCAGGTTTCATGAATAAAGCTCAGGGTTGCGATCGCCATATTTGAGTAAAAGTGCGATCGCTAAGCTCACCATCAAGATCAACACCATACTCAGTGCAGAACCAAATCCCCAATTACGAGCTACTCCCAAAAACTGGTTATAGATCAATCGGGAGATAGTCATACTGTTGGGACCTCCCAGCAGAGTGGGCACCACAAAATCACCCAGGCTGGTAACAAACACCAGCAAGCAGCCAGCCGCAATTCCTGGCATGGTTTGAGGCACAGTGACGCGCCAAAACGCTATGCGCGGATTTGCGCCTAGGTCGGCAGCTGCTTCCAGGAGCTGCAAATCTAACCGCTCCAGAGAGGCATATAAAATTAGCACCATATAGGGCAGAAAACTATAGGTCATGCCGATATACACGGCCCAGGGTGTATTCATCAAGTCTTGAGTTGGTAATCCCAGGGTGCTCAAGACCAGGTTAATCACCCCAGATCGTCTGAGTAGCGTGATCCATGCATAGGTGCGCAGCAATGATGATGTCCAAAGGGGCAAAATAAATAGCACCAATAGCAAGTTCCGCCATCGCTTAGGTGCCATGAGGGCTAGCCAGTAGGCCACTGGAAAGCCCAGGAATAAGCACAATAATGTGGTGCCCATTGCAAATGTAGCTGAGCGTTGTAAAACCTTTAGATAAGTAGGTTCTAAAATTCTGAGATAGTTGAGCAGGCCATAGCCCTCAATGGCCTCTCCTGGTCTCAATCCGGGTACTAGACTCAACTCTCCAATCAGCAAGGTTGGCAGCACCATTAACAGCAACAGCCATATGCCTGCTGGTCCTAATAATCCTAATGGCCTCACACTAGCCCTGAGCTTTTGCCCAATTGTGGCTAGATTCAGGGATTTTGGTAAGGCCGCTGTTGCTCTAATGCCTCTATCCATTACTTTAGGCGCTGGTCACCTTAGTCCAATACTCGTCGTAAAGGGCGTTAGCCTCACCCACTGGAGCAATACCTTCGCACTTGGCTAGGAGATCCTCGGGAGGGAATAAATTTTTATTGTCCAGAAGCTCTTGGGAGAGCATTGTCATCGCTTCTCCATTAGGCGTGGCAAAGAACAAACGCTCTACCGTGTCTTTTGAAATCTGGGGCTGTAGATTGAAATTAATCCACTCATATGCCGCCTCCACATTGGGTGCAGATGCGGGAATCACCATGGTGTCTGTCCAAACCGAGGAGCCACTTTCTGGAATCACGTACTTGAAATTGGGGTTTTCAAGACTGACTGGGATACCTTCTACTGAATAAACCATGGACAGTAATAAGTCACCGCTCAGTAGTTCGTCTTGCCAGCCAAATGACTTGAATGATGCCAGAGAAGGCTTGAGTTCAAGCAGTTTCTGGTATGCCTCTTCTAGTTGGGCAGGGTCAGTGGCGTTATAGGAATATCCCAAGGAGCTAAGAACTGCCCCCATGGTTTCGCGCACATCGTCAAGCATGGTCATTTTGCGCGATAGGACGTCACTGCTATCCCAGAGATAATCCCAATCTGTAGGTGCTGTAGTCAGGACTTCAGAGTTATAAAGTAGACCTGTGGTGCCCCAGCTGTAAGGAATGCTGTGGGTATTGTCTTCATCGTATACGGGGCTCTTCCACTTCTCCCGCATTTTGTCTAAGCCTACGAGTCGAGACTTATCCAATGCGGTGAGCATACCTAGACCGATCATCTCAGTGACCATGTAGTCTGACGGATAAAGCAAACTGTAGTTCGCTCCACCACCAGCCTGCATCTTAGCCAACATGGTTTCATTGGAATCATAGACGTCGATTTTGACTTCTATGCCAGTGGCTTCCGTGAACTGTGCAGCGAGTTCATCGTCTGTATAGTCAGCCCACGTATAAATGTGTAGTGTGCCAGAGGCTGGGGCTGCATCAGTCGTATCAGCACTGGGGGGAGTTTCGGTGGTCTCGCCGATGGTGCGGCGACAGTTCGACAGACCGACTCCAGCTAGGGCTGCTACAGAGCCTTGCAAAAAACGGCGACGAGACGTACGCGAAAACAAAGATGAATTGCGGGATAGTCGGCGGGGCACAGTCTTTCTCTCCTCTAAGCAGACACCATGAATACTTTAGAACCACTTCCTGACCTTAGGCTATTGGGAAATCGGAATTTGTTCATGTCGATCGTTATCAGGGAGTAGGAACGACTTGGTTTTGAAATCAGGAGTAGCTGAGTTATCGATAACCTTGATTATGTGGGGCTATGGTCTATAAGGACCTGGCAGTCAGGGGCAGCCCAAGATACATGGACTGGAGTTCCTGGTTGATACGTCATATGGTTTGGTTGCAGCACGCGCAACTGTTCACCTGTAGCTAATTCAATAATGCAATGAATATGGGGACCTGTGTATAGGGTGTGTTTAACTTCACCTGCATAACAGTTGTCATGGTTGATAGGTTTTGCTGTCTCAGTTTTAGCTCTCAGGTGAATTTTTTCAGGGCGAATACTAATATCCACTGAGCTGCTACCGTTAAGCTGCTTCAAGTCTGTAGATGAGGGGGAAAGAGCTACCTGAAGACCGTTGGCGGTGACCAGCGTTAGCGGCTGGTTTTGAATTTGTCCTGAGAGTAAATTGGTATCACCGATAAAGTCAGCGACAAATGCGGTTGTGGGGTGTTCATAGATTTCATTGGGCGAGCCCACCTGTTCGATGCAGCCATCTTTCATCACCGCAATGCGATCAGATAGGGAAAGCGCTTCTTCTTGGTCGTGGGTCACCATGATGAAGGTAATCCCCAAACGTTGGTGCAGATTCGAAAGTTCAACTTGCATCTGTTTGCGCAGCTTTAAATCCAAAGCTCCCAATGGCTCATCCAGAAGCATCACTGCGGGGCGATTCACAAGGGCACGGGCCAAAGCCACCCGCTGTTTTTGGCCTCCAGATAACTGATTGGGAAACCGTCTGGCAAAGCTTTCCATTTGCACCAAGTTGAGGGCCTCCCCTACCTGGTGGCGCAGCTCAGACTTGGCAGTTTTTTTGATTTTGAGGCCAAATGCTACGTTGTCCCATACGCTCATGTGATTAAACAAAGCGTAGCTCTGAAATACAGTATTGACTGAACGGCGGTGGGCAGGTACGCCATTCATACATTGCCCTTGAATTGTTAACTCGCCGGAGGTGAGTGTCTCAAACCCAGCAATCATACGGAGTGTAGTGGTTTTTCCACATCCCGATGGTCCGAGGATGCTAAAGAACTCTCCCTGTCGAATCTGTAAATTAAGGCCTTGAACTGCCGTCTCATCCCCAAAGATTTTGACGACGTCTTTGAGTTCTACATCCAATGCCGCCGCTAGTGTGTCTGCTGGCGGAGAGATCGTTTGAGCCATAGGATGCAACCCTCATGATTGTCCATTTGAATTATTTTACGGTCAGTAGCCCAAAATCCCAATTAATTGGTAGGGGCAATATTCAGGGAGTGATGAGATGTGGGGGCAATGGTACCCAAACCATGACGTGTTGCCAGATGCTGGGTTGCTGTGATGTTGAGCATTTTCATGCTGCTGGGATTTTGCCTTAGGAGCTACACTGTTCAAAGCTTAAGCTATCTATTTGGACGCAGTTTTAGCTTAGGTATGTAAATCTATTAATCACTGATAATCACTGAATTGGTGGATGGAACCTGTAATTTGAGGAGTATGGCTTGATGGTATCTACCCCCATGCCTCTCTCCATTCGCCGCTGCCCTGTTTCTATAATTTTGCCCCGTCGCTAAAATTTTTCAGCATAGTCAATCATGGTCTTTCTTCAATACCCCTCTGCCAAGGTTGAAAAAAAGGGAGGACGTACTGTTGGTCGCCAATACCAGTCAGTGATCATGATGCTTTTTGTGTCGTTGGTGATGCTGGGAGGCATTGGTAGCCGGCTGTTTTATTTGCAATTGGTGGAAGGCGAACGCAATCGTGAGCTGGCCGAAGAAAATCGGATTTTGCTGCTGCCAAGACGACCGGCTCGGGGCACGATGTTTGACCGCAAAGGCAAAATTTTGGCGGGTAGTCGTCTTTCTCACTCGGTTTCTATTTGGCCCATTGCACTACCGGTGGATCAACGTGATCGAGTGGTAGAACGTCTAGCTCAGTTATTGGAAATCCCAAAAGAGGAGATTCAGCAACGGATTGCATCGGCTGGATATGAGTCGACTCAGTCCATTGCGATCGCCCGTGGCCTGAGTCCGGCTCAGACCACCGCCCTGGCCGAATATGCATCGGAACTACCGGGTGTGCGAGTGGAGGCAGAAGCGATCCGAAGCTATCCCAATGGTGACCTGGCCGCCCATGTCATTGGCTATACAGGGGAGATTGACGAAGCAGAATTTGACCAAATGGTGGCGGATGGGCGCGACTATCGCCTTGGGGATATCATTGGCAAAATGGGTTCTGAAAAATCCTTTGAGTCAATGTTGCGTGGCGTTTGGGGTGGTCAGCAGGTTGAGGTCGATAGTGCTGGTAATGTTCTCAGTATTTTGGGGGAAAAACCGCCGCAATCGGGTCAAAATATTCGCCTGACATTGGATTTGGAGCTACAGAAATCTGCTGAAAAGGCTTTAGGTGATAACGTTGGAGCCATTATTGCTATGGATCCCAATGATGGAGCGATCTTGGCCATGGTTAGTCGACCTACCTTTGATCCCAATATTTTTTCTACCCGGATTACCCAAGCCCAATGGGAGCAACTGAACAGCCGTGGCAATCCATTTTTGAATCGTTCTCTACAGGCTTATCCACCCGCTAGTACCTTTAAAATCATTACCACTGCTGCTGCAATTGAATCGGGGTCATTTGCGGCCAATACCGTTTTACCCACCTTCCCCAATATCAATGCGGGGGGTATTTTATTTTGGGACTGGAACAATGCTGGATTTGGTCCCCTGGGATTTGTTGGAGCCATGCAGTGGAGCAGCGATACCTTTTTCTATCAAGTGGGGATGAGGATGGGGCATGAACCCATCATCGAGTGGATGCGCAAGTATGGTTTGGGAGAGAAAACTGGCATTGAACTAGGATCTGAGGAGGCTGCTGGGTTGGTGCCTGACGAGGCCTGGAAACAGGAAATGCTTGAAGAGCCATGGTATCTAGGGGACACCATTAACATGACCATCGGCCAGGGCTATATGCAGGTAACACCGCTACAAACGGCGGTGATGTTTGCGATCGCAGCCAATGGCGGTTATCGGGTTACCCCTCACTTATTATTAGATGGTGCTGAATCCAAACAGTGGAAAACATCCGTTGGCATGCAGCCTGAGACTATCAAGGTGATTCAAGATGGTTTGCGCAAGGTAGTGACCAGCGGTACAGGTACCCGATTAAACGTTCCTACAATTCCAACACCAGCGGGTAAAAGCGGTACGGCAGAAGCACCTCCCTTTGAAAACCACACCTGGTTTGGGGCCTATGCCCCCTTTGAAAACCCTGAGGTTTTGGTTGTCGCGTTTGGTGAGCATTCCGGTGGTGGTGGTGGTGCTTTTGCTGCCCCCATGGTGAAAGAAGTATTGGAGGTCTATTTCAACGGACCATCGAAGACAAAGAAGGATGAGGAGGCACCACCACCGTCCGCAGGATAGGAATTTGTAGAGGTCTGCATGCAGCACCGCTACAAACCGCTACAAAATCCTTTAGCTACGTAGAGTAACTTTGAACTTTTTCTCCAATGCGGCGCGGATTTTGTCCTGTAGGGGGTCAATATCCTGGTCGGTTAGGGTGCGATCGCTAGCTCGGTACAGCATACGAAATGCTAAACTCCGCTGACCCTCAGGCACTCCCTGGCCCTTGTACTCATCAAACAGGGTGACTGTTTCCAAGAGCTGACCCCCCGTGCGAGAAATTAGCTTCTCTAGGTCGGCTACGGATACGTTAGTGGGTGCATAGAAGGCAATGTCACGGTCGGACCCAGGATAGGGGGAGAAGCTCTTGAACTTAGGCGCACGGAAGCGGTCGCTGACGAGACATGTGGCGATCGCATCCCAGTTCAGCTCAAATACGTAAACTTCTTCTGGCAAATCCCGCTCTTGACGTAGCCGGGGATGGAGCTGACCAAAGGTGCCCAAACGCGTACGACCCCGTACCCATAGAGACGCGGTGCGGCCAGGATGTAATCTCTCATCCTCGCTATCAGGTCGGTAATCGACAGCCAGACCGACCTGCTGGAATACAGTCTCCAGGATTCCTTTGGCTTCATACCAGGTCATAGGCGCTGTTGTGCCACTCCACTGACCTTCAGCCGCGTTGCCACCCAGAATGCCGCCTATGCGCTCATATTCGTTAAGCTGACCATCTTCATTAGCAAATACATGGCCAATCTCAAAGGCATTGAGAGGACCATTGCCCTTCTCCAGGTTGGATTGAAACCCATCGATCAAACCGGAGAGTAAATCGGAGCGTAGAGCGGAATATTCTGTAAATAGGGGATTTTCAAGCACTACGCGCTGAGGGGCTGGATTCGTTAGTGAATAGTGCAGCACTTCAGTCAAGCCAGCTCCCCGGAAGGCGGCCCTTAGCTGACGTGCCAAGGCTGCTTCAGGGGAGAGTCGACCACGGGATGTCTGCTGGGGCAAGGTGTTGCCAAAGCGGTTGTAGCCAAATAAGCGGGCCACTTCTTCGATCAAGTCAATTTCCCGTTCCAGGTCACGATAGCGATAGGCAGGGACGGTGACGATCCAGGCACCATCACCATCGTTCGTCAGACCGCAGCCTAAACGAGCCAACGTATCTTCCACATCAGCAGCGTTGAGGGGGGTGACAGTGCTATCTTCGGCGATGTAATTGCCCAGGATTTGCCGTACTCGCTCCAGCCTTAAGCCCACTGTGCGAGTGGGCGTGATTTTGCCGATCTCGGTGCGTTCGTCCTGTAGGTGGGTTGCCTTAGCATCCGTTAGCTCCACCATGAGCTGAATCGCTCGGCCAGCAGCCAGCTCTAGTTCAGCTGGATTGACACCTCGCTCATAGCGAGCTGATGCTTCTGTGCGCAACCCCTGACTCCGAGCTGAACGTCGAATCACAGCCGCATCAAAGAATGCGGCCTCAAGAAAAACGTTTTGAGTGCCGTCGTAAACTTCAGAGTCTTCGCCACCCATGACACCAGCAAGCGCTACGGGCTCATCATTGGCGGTAATGGCTAAGGTCTGGTCTTTCAGCGGTCGATCTTGGCCATCCAGAGTTTTGAGGGTTTCGTCAGGTTTGCCAAAGCGGACGCTAATCGTTGTTTGTTTTCCTTGCGTCAGACGATCAAGATCAAAGGCATGGAGGGGCTGGCCCCATTCCAAAAGTACATAGTTGGTAATATCCACCACATTGTTGATGGAGCGAGTACCCGAAGCTTCCAAGCGTTGCTTGAGCCAGGTGGGGGATGGGCCAATTTTTACCTGCTCTAATACTGTGCCGATGTAAATGGGGCAGGCTTTGGGATCTGAAAGTGCGATCTCAATCTGACTCTTCGCAGTCGTCGGCACAGCCACCTCTTGAATGGGCAGCTTGAGCTCTGCGCCAGTAATGGCAGCAACTTCACGGGCAATGCCCACCATGCTGAGTGCATCGGCCCGATTGGCCGTTGACGATAAATCAAGGACAGTGTCATCTAAACCTAACAATGGGCGTACATCTTGCCCCAATTCCAAGGTGGATTCCCCAAAGACATGGATGCCTGCTGAGTCCTTGGCCAAACCCAGCTCGGCTAAAGAACAAATCATGCCTGAGGAAAGGATGCCGCGTACCTTACGTGACTTAATTTTTAGGTCTACCTGGGGTAAATAAGTATTCACCTTAGCCACAGGGACCAAAATATCGGCCCGCACATTGGCTGCGCCACAGACAATGGTGGACGGTTCAACTTCACCGATATCCACGGTACAAACGCTCAGCTTATCAGCGTCTGGGTGAGGCTGGCGGTCAGTTACCCTGCCAACAACTACACCATCAGCCCAGCTACGGCGTTCTTCAATATCTTCTACTTCAAACCCTGCCATTGTTAGAGCGTCGCCAATGGCTTCAGGTGTTAGCTTAGGATCGACAAATTCTTTGAGCCAGTTGACAGAAATGCGCATGGAAACTGGGTTAAACGGTAATGGCAATAGACCGAAATCATTTTACCGTTGAAGCCCCGATTTAAGCCGCCTGTTTAATTGTGTTGCGCGAGTCTGAATATTCTCTCATATCAATTCCCTAAAATAGGCTCAACGCTTTATCCTTAAGACACCAATTCTTAAATTGACACTGGCACCATTAACAGTTGGATAAGATAATAAAGATAATAAACAAATACATTGTGATTATTTGATAAGCAATATTGCTTTAATACTGATCTAATCTCCATGTGGGCAAAGCCAAGGGAATTCTTTAAATGGGTAAGGAATAAAATTAAGCTATTAAAAGAATCTTGGTTATTCTCTTACTCATGGCTGATGGTTGAGAAATGCGAAGTAATTAGAAATTACTGGAGCAAATTCCAATCGATTTCATTCTCTATGGATTCAGTGGTAAAGGGTCGTTCCCTGCCCAGTGTTTTGAGATGTCGTGCCATAGTTAAACCATAGCCCCATTCATATCATGTGAGCAGGGTGGCTAAAGCTACATGACCTACTGCATCAATTCAGAGTGTCCTAGCCCTAAAAATCCGTCCACGGCAAGACAGTGTCTTGCATGTGGGGCAGATTTACTATTACGCGATCGCTATCGTGTCAGCGGCGCGTTAGGTAAGGGTGGTTTTGGCACTACATTTCTGGCCCATGATGAGGGCTTACCTGGCTGTCCGCCTTGTGTAATTAAGCAATTGCGACCCACTGCAGAAGCTCCCCATGTGATGCAGATGGCCCGCGATCTATTTGCGCGTGAAGCTAAAATCCTTGGCAAAATTGGCAATCATCCTCAACTGCCACGTCTGCTAGATTACTTTGAAGCCCGCACAGATTTCTTCTTAGTGCAGGAATATATCCATGGTTTCACACTTCAGAAAGAGGTAAAAACCAATGGGGCGTTTAGCGAAGCTGGTACCAAACAATTTCTAAGTGAAGTGTTGCCAGTCATGCAGTACATTCATCGTAACCAAGTCATTCATCGTGACATTAAACCAGCTAACCTGATTCGTCGGGATGCCGATAAGCGTTTAGTACTGATTGATTTTGGTGCCGTCAAAGATAAGGTGAACCCGGTTAAGGCGAATGAAGAGTCGGGGCATACAGCCTTAACTGCTTATGCTGTAGGTACTCCAGGTTATGCACCGCCT
The DNA here is from genome assembly GCF_032906605.1 of Leptothoe sp. LEGE 181152. Taxonomy (NCBI): domain Bacteria; kingdom Bacillati; phylum Cyanobacteriota; class Cyanophyceae; order Nodosilineales; family Cymatolegaceae; genus Leptothoe; species Leptothoe sp. LEGE 181152. Next base: position 14,945 of record NZ_JASATU010000006.1, on the reverse strand, counting down.
GAGCAAATGGCAATGAGACCGGTATATGCCAGTGATATCTATGCAATTGGGGTTACCTGTCTCTATCTGCTAACGGCAAAGTCGCCGAAGGAGATGTCCTATGATCCCCAGTCTGGGGAGATTCTTTGGCAGCAGCATGTAAAAGTGAGCGATCACTTCGCAAATGTTTTGAGCAAAATGCTGGAAATTTCAGTGCGCCATCGCTATAGTTCAGCTGATGCCATTTTGCGAGATCTTGATTTAGAGCCATATTTAGATAGCCTGGCGCAAAATATGGCGATTCCTACCACTGCACCTAAAGATGTCGGGCCTGTGAGTCAGCCGACCTTCAATAGTGACGATACGGCTACAGTATTGGGGTTAGATGATTCCCAATCTGTAGTTTCCCCATCCGCTCGGATGGCGGCAGCTATTCGGGCGCGAAAAGAACGACGCCAAAATACAAAACCATCTCCAGTTGCACCCCGTCGCCCTTCGGGTAATTTGTTGTCTAGTAGCTCAAGCCAATCGGGTCCCTTTTCTGGGCATGGTAAGAAAATTACACCTGAAGCGGTGCAAAGGGCTTATAGTCGAGGTCATCGTGATTTTTCGTTGCAGCCTTTGGCTCAGCTCAATTTACAACGCATGATCCTTAGCGGTGCGAGTTTTGCTGGTGCGCAGCTGAGGTACTGTAATTTACAAGGGGCTGACCTCACGAATACCAACTTGAGCAAGGCTGACTTGCGTCAATGTAATTTGAAAAATGCCAAGCTTTCCAATGCTTATATGGGAGCAGTAAATTTGGAGAATAGCGATCTGCGTGGGGCTAACTTGAGCCGTAGTAATTTGGCAGGCGCTAACCTCAAAGGGGTCAACTTGTGTGGTGCTGATTTAACAGGCGCTAATTTAACTGAGAGTCAGTTGGCGGCAGCTAAAACAAACTGGTCTACGATCTACCCCAATGGGCGTCGAGGGCTACGCTAAAGACCTAAGAGATTTGCCTCTACCTTACACCCGATTTTTCCTGAGCCGCGTTAGGATAACTAAGGTAATTTTTGTGACGATCTATTAATTCTATGTTTCTTGATGAGCTCACACCTCTTGTGCAAGAACTCTTGGGAAATCCTATGGCCTTTGTTGGCGGATTTGCATCTGGTCTTCTAAAGCTCAACTTGAATGATGATCCAGTCAAAAGCTGGTTGGTGGATCAGGGAGCCAGTGTTGCAGACCAGGCAGATGATGATGATAATTCTGGCAAAGGCCCTCAAACTATTTCTATTGACTAGGCAGTAATTCTGAAATCCAGGCTTGTATTTGAGATTTTAAGGGTGAGCTAGGAGCTTTACACAGGAGTTCCAGAGCCTTTTGATAGTCTCCAAAGGCACAGTTCCAATGGCCCATTAATTGATAAGTACGTCCTCGCTCTGCGTAGATGTGAGCGTTTAATTGACCTAAAAATAGTGCTAAATCGAAGCAAACGATGGCATCGTCATACATCTGGAGGGCTCTGAACAGTACACCCTGATGGAGCCTTGCTTGAGTGTTATGTGGGTTGATATCGATAGCGAAGTCGTAGTCGGTAATGGCTGCATCCCAATGCTCTAGTGCGATATTGCACCGGGCACGATACGCATAAATCCGATCATCGTTGGGATTAATCTGAAGCGCCTGGTTGTAATCGCGTATTGCTTGAGGCCACTTTCCTCTGTGATAGTGCATTAGGCCCCGGTTGCTATAGTGCTTTGAGGTTTGAGGCTCCTGAGCAATCAGATAGCTCAATAGATGAATTGCCGTGGAATAATCCTGCTGCTGTATGGCTTGATGCAGTAACTTGTGGGTGTTTTTATGGCTAACTGAAAGGCTGTTGGCAGATGATGGGGGTCTAGATAGCAGCATGTTAATTGCACTCCCTATCGTTTCAGGCTAATGGATAGAGTTAGCCACTAACCGAGGTAATAGCGCGTTGTTCATGCCTGACAACACCACTAACTGAATCGTTGCATGGCTGTTGTTTCTGACCCAACCGGGAAATAACGGAGCATTGCTCGTAAAATCACAAAGTTAATAGGTGTTTTTACGTACACCGAATCCCCTGACAGTTGCCAAACATTACAGCTCGTGGGGTTTTATAACGGATTTCAGCGGAATTCTTTGCTACTTCCTTGAGACAGTTACGATTGGAAGCGGTAAAGCTAGCAAAAATCGTTTTGAGCTACTATGACTCTCTCTTCTCCGTCGACAGTGCTATCAGACAATGACTACGTGATTGTTGGTTTAGCTCACTGTTTTATGAAGCAAGACGGTGATGTGGTGCCGGTAAAAATTTTAGAGCCTGTTCCCTCTGCTTATTTTGAAGCGCTTGTTAAAGGGGTGCCCACGTCCTATAGGACCCTCTACAGTTTGCAGCTGGGTGAGCTAGTAAAAGATAAGCAGCCAATCGTAACTCATTTACCCGTTGATCCAAAAAATGTTCAATTTTGTGAGGATTTTGTAGAGCGGGCATTAGCGGCTGCAAGAACCTATCAAACGAGAGACGATATTCAGGCGAAGGTGCCCTATGGTCAATCATTTTCGGATGTAAATTTCTCTAGTGAGAAGAAGCGAATCTTAAATTCGACTAACAATGTGACTGCTGAAGACAATGTGAAGCAGCACAAATATACTCATATGACACTTTAGCCTTGCAATAGACTATAGAGCTGCGGACTTCAGGCATACGTTGTTTGGGGGCAATATTAAAAATAAAGAGGGAGCAGTCCATAGACCGCTCCCTCTTTATTAAAAAACATTGAGAATTTGAGAAAACTGAATTGACGAGAGGTCGATTAATATAAGTGGAATTGCGATCGCAACAATATGATCACATCCTGATTAACCAACCGAAAGGCACTTGACACTGGGGCTAATTACTTAAGGAATGTGACTTAACGAAAACCAACAGATGCCTGCCAAACGAAAGCTAGTAGCAAGAAAAATATAGGTAGAATAGGCAAAATATCTACCAGGGGAGCAAATGCTTGATATGCTTCGGGGAGTTTAGCTAACAGTAGGACCGCGTCCATGAAAACCTCTCTACGTTGGCGACAGTTTGCTTAATAATTGACTCACATCTTAACATGCTGTGGTGCATGCTAAGGTTTGTTCATATTTTGTCTAGCTACTAGAAGTAGAGGGTTCTAGCCACTGTTGAAACTTTGCCACAAACTGATTTTGTAAAATTGCTTTACGAATGGCCTGGGTAAATCGAATTAGCTCAGTGATGTTATGAATAGATAACAGCGTATATGCCAGAAGTTCGTGGGCATGGATCAAATGGCAAAGATAAGCCCGCGTAAAATTCTTGCAGGTGTAGCAGGTGCACGTTGAGTCCAGGGGAGTGAGGTCCCGACGAAACTTTTGATTCTTTAAATTCCATCGTTCACCTTGAACCAAGGCTGCTCCATGGCGAGCTAAACGAGTTGGAATGACACAGTCAAATAGATCCATGCCAGCGGCAATTGCTTGAGCCATTTCTCGGTAGGTGCCGACACCCATGAGATATCGAGGTTTATCGGGTGGCAGTAGCGGCGTGGTGGCTTGAACGATTTTTTCTATGAGCTCAGGCGGTTCACCGACGCTGACACCGCCGATGGCATAGCCGGGTAAGTCTAACTCCACTAGCTGTTCTGCAGCGGCTTGGCGTAAATCTAGATGAACACCGCCTTGTACAATGCCAAACAGAGCCTGATCGTTGCGTTGATGTGCCTCTATACAGCGCGTCAGCCAGCGATAAGTACGTTGGGTGGCTGCTTCGACTGCCTCTCGATGGGCGGGATAGGGGGGACATTCGTCAAAGGCCATAATCACATCAGCTCCCAACTGATTTTGGATGCGGATGGATTCCTCCGGCGGCATATAAATAACACGACCATCGCGGGGTGAGCGGAAGGTGACCCCCTCTTCAGAAATTGTACGGATTTTGCTCAAGCTAAAGACCTGGAAACCCCCTGAGTCGGTCAACATAGGGCCAGACCAGCCCATAAACTTGTGTAGCCCACCGGCCTCAGCCACTAAATCTTCACCAGGTTGTAGGTGTAGGTGGTAAGTATTGGACAGCACCATTTGTGCGCCAGTATCTTTGAGCTGTGATGGCGTTATGGTCTTAACATTTGCTAAGGTGCCCACTGGCATAAAACGTGGCGTGTGGACTGGGCCATGGGGTGTATGAAAAATTCCTGCTCTCGCCTTAGTGTGGCAGCAGGAGGCTTGATGTTCGAATGAAAAATGGTCAGTACCCAACAGTTAGTGTTGTCCTCAAGTAATACTGTTGGCAACGTTACTAGATTTAAGCTAATGGATACAAGTGACTAACTCGTAAAGTTATTGCTGTCATCGTCTAGACAAGCATCCCACCGAGCTGTTAATGCCTCAGCCAGCATAGCTTCTAGCGTAGCGTCATTAATGTTGCAGCTATTCTGCTCTGTGAGAGGATTTGATTGGGGCAAAATGCGAAGGCAACGGTTGTCCTGGATTAAATCAAAATAGGGTTGGTTATCCGCTAGCTGCCCCATCTCCAAGTAGTCAAAGCTAGCGACGTTGAGATAGAGACTTCTGTTGGCCACCAGCGTTGCTTGTTGAGGATCGCTAAAGACTTCGACGACATAACCCTCGCCTTCTCTGAGAACTTGTTCTTCTTGTTGATGGATATACCGAACACGTCCTAGATGCTGCAAGATTCGCACCATGTCCTTTGGGTTGACTACGATGCCTACATCGACAAGACATGGGGCTGGTAAGGAAGTTGTTGAAGGTTGATAGCTCATAACAGGGTCGGTAGATGGGCACTTATAGTCAGCAGTGGGCCCGTGAAACACCGAAGTTTTTAACAATCTATACTCAAGATAGATGAAATCTGATTATTTGGAACGTCCAAGACAAAAATAATCTTTCTGTTTGTTTGTATCCTTTTAACTTCACATTATTTCAGCAATTTTTCGTACTGCCTTCAGCCAGAATACTGAACGTTAATTCTTACGTCTCAGATTAATCGTGTGGTCAGAGTACGTTGCTGACTGCTCAAGTTATTTGATGACAAGCTTTTGAAGGAAATTTATGGAGCAGTGGATTAAAGCTTTTGCCCGAGCTGGACAGCAACAATGGGCTTTGTTAAATGGAGCTTTGTTGTTTTACACGAGTGTGCCGTTACCTCGGCAATGGCCAGCAGAGTTAGGGCAGGTCGCCCGCATCGTTCCTGTTATTGGTCTTGGATTGGGGGGGCTTTTGACGGTGCTTGATGCTGTGCTCAGCCTTGGGATGCCGCTTTTGCTCCGTAGTGCTGTGCTCATTTTGGTAGGGGTCCGACTGACCGGAGGATTGCATTTAGATGGTGCCATGGATACCGCCGATGGCCTTGCAGTGCAGGATAACCGACGGTTAGACGTGATGGCCGATAGCTGTTCCGGGGCATTTGGAGTGATGGTTGCGATCGCAATTCTGCTGCTCAAAACAGTTGCCTTAGCAGCGATTACTCAGGGGCGATGGTTTGCCCTGATGGCATCGGCTGCCTGGGGACGGTGGGGTCAGCAGTGGGCTATTGCTACTTATTCCTATCTAAAACCCAGGGGTAAGGGGGCATTTCATAAGCAAGCACTACCATCCTGTTGGTACGCTCTACCCTGGGCGATAGGACTGGTGCTATTGACCGGTTTAGGTGTTGTTGCGGGAGGTATTTCCTGGCGTTATGGTGTTGTTGCGATCGCAGCTGGATTAAGCAGTGCTGGATTGGTGGCAGACTGGCTCAATCGCAGATTAGGGGGACATACAGGGGATACCTATGGGGCCGTTGTCGAGTGGGTTGAGGTTGTTGTTCTGGTGAGCTTAGCGTGCGCTAACTAGGGAGGCTGTCAGGGTAGGATCCTGGAATAAGGGAGTGCTGAGGTAGCGTTCACCAAAGCTAGGCTGAATCACGACGATCAATTTGCCTGCATTTTCAGGTCGGCGACCTACTTTGATAGCCGCACAGAGTGCTGCACCACTGGAAATACCAGACAAAATTCCTTCTTCTTTGGCAAGACGACGACCAAAAGAAATCGCTTCGTCATCCGTCACGGGAATAACTTCGTCAATGAGTTTTACTTGCAATACTTCGGGCACAAAACCGGCACCGATACCTTGAATCTTATGGGGACCCGGCTGACCGCCAGTTAGTACTTGACTGTTGGCGGGTTCTACGGCGATGGTTTGAAACTCAAGTTTGCGTTGCTTAAGGACTTCACTGACTCCGGTAATCGTGCCACCAGTGCCCACGCCAGCGACTAAAAAATCTGCCTGCCCCTCGGTATCTTGCCAGATTTCTTCCGCTGTCGTGTTGCGGTGCATATCTGGATTGGCCGGGTTGCGAAACTGTTGCAGCATGTAAGCATTTGGTGTTGATGCTACCAACTGCTGGGCCCGCTGAATACACCCTGCCATCCCCTCATTGCCTGGGGTCAGTTCTAGCTCGGCACCGTAGGCACGTAACATGGACCGACGCTCGGCGCTCATGGTTTCTGGCATGGTCAAAATCAAACGATAGCCTTTAGCTGCCGATACCATGGCTAAAGCGATGCCAGTATTCCCAGAAGTTGGTTCCACTAACGTGGTTTTACCAGGTTGAATTTTGCCTGCGGCCTCGGCAGCGGCGATCATATTGACGCCAATTCTGTCCTTAACCGAAGCCGACGGGTTCATGCCTTCAAGTTTGAGAACAATTTGAGCCACACATTCCTCACTTTGAGGAATGCGATTGAGCTTTACTAGCGGTGTTCGACCCACCAGTTCAGTAATATTTTGGGCGATCCGCATGGCCAGCTATTTCCCAATGCGCTAAATGTAATACATCAAATCAACCTGATGTTTGGCGTTGCGTTGCTCTACCAAATCTTGCAAAGTGTGAGCAGATAGCACTTCTCTAGCCGCTTCCTGCACTGCTTGCCACAAGCTCCGGACAACCTGCCGCTCTGTTGTCAATACAGCATCGCTTGCATTGTCCTTCTTTTCTAGACCTTCGATACAATTTACAACGTCCAATAGCAATACATTCCACGGAGCCTGTGCTAATAAATAGCCTCCTTTGGCACCGCGTTGACTTTTTACAAAACCTGCGCGGCGTAATGTGGCTAAAAGTTGCTCTAAATATCGATCAGGAATATTTTGTTGAGCTGCAATTTGACGAATTTGCAGAGGCTCGCTCTTTTCATAGTGCAAGCTGAGTTCTAGCAGTGCAAGCAGGGCGTATTCACTTTTGCAAGAGAGTTCCACGGGGCGGCATAGCTGCAACCCTTATAGTATACTCCGGTTCTCCACTGGGGAATGGATAATTATATATTTATGATTATTTCTACCATGCCGAACTGGGGTGCCAGCTCTATGGGTCAGACATTTACTATTTATATGCTCGGGTTATATGCTCGGAGCTAATAATGTGTGCCTCATCTAAGTCTGAGATTTGAGCTTTTCTAGCAGATGGTTGTAATCGGGATGAAATCGAGGATGGAGCAAACGCTTGACGGGTTTACCCTGTTGGATATGCTGCTCCAGAATGTCATTGACGTCATGGGGATGAACACGGCAGTACCAAACATTATCAGGAGCCACTCTGACGTTAGGTCCTGAACCGCATTGGCCGAGACAAGAACTGGCTGCCACCATCAAATCGGGACCTGCATATTGCTTTAAAGTCTTGAGTACAGCTGCTGAATTGAAGCGAGTGCAACTGCGGTACTGGCAAACTTGAATAAATCGGCGTTGGGGTGACGATTTGCTAGCCGCTCGGTTAGCTGGAAGTTCTTCCATCAGGAATGATGACCAAAAAAAGGCCTAAATTGGACAGCTGCAAGTATGAGCATAAAAAATCACACCCGCAGCTATTGAGTGAAAATCAAGGACACACAACCAGCCTTGTGTTTCGTATCATTGCAGGATTGACCATAAAGTGCAAACTATCTTGCTATCTATAAGGAAAATTCATAAAAATTGGCCTGACTATTGGTGTGCTTAAGGTCATGCGAAATCATATTGTTGCGATAGTGACTCTTGATAAACCCTGGTTGTAAGGCTTGTAACAGTTGTTGTGGGCTGCCAGATGTTTTTGCAAGACTTTATAACATCTTAAAAAAACGTCACTAAACAGATCCTAAAAAGCGGTTGACGACACCGTTAATTGTTTGTTGCATGCTGCGTTTGCGTCGCCACCGGTTTAAATCACGTTCGTAGCGTTCGCCTGACGTTTGTAATGTCCGCCAGGCTTTGAGGGATAAACCCAGTCCCCAAAATAATGCAACGTAGAGCGAAAAGCCAAGGTGACCTAAAAATGTGCCGCCTGGAGTGAGAAAGTCTATTACGACTAAAAAGATAATGACGATGCTATAGCGGATGGCCTGACTCTGCAAACGTTGTATGCGCTGACGTTGAAACAGGCGGTGATCTTCGGCCTCCCCCTTCATGATTTTCCACTCTTGTTCAGCCGTTTGCAGCGCGGCTGGGCTGATGTTGAGTTCTTCCGCAATTTCTACCAACTGTTGATGGGAGAGTTCACCCGATTCGGTCTCTTGTTCGATCGCAAGTTGCAAGATCCGCTGAGCGTCTTCCATTCGGTAGAGCTTGTCCATGGTTGTCTACGGGGATTGGGGTGATTTGGGCAGGCTCCACCGTCTAAAGCGGCGATATCTATACCAACGCCCTATCCTTAGTTATAGATAATTTCGCGGCGATTGAACTAGGGGAGTCGCCGATCGGATAACCGTCTTTTAGGAGCATTGCGATGTCTTTGATCGAACTGAGTGGCTTGACCACATATCCAGTTAAGTCGGCGGCAGGTATTGGTTTGCATCAGGCTCAGGTGACTAGCCGGGGGCTGTTGCATGACCGACGCTGGATGGTGTGCGATCGCAATGGCAAATTCCTGACTCAACGTAAACTCCCTAAAATGGCGCTGATTCAAGTGACTGTTGATGAGGCGCTACATCTCAGCATTGCTGGAGTACCGGATTCCTCACTAGAGCTCCCAGCGGTGCCAGCTACGGCCCAGCTGCTGCATGTGAATGTGTGGGGTGATGCTTGTACTGCCTGGTCCATGGGAGATAAAGCGGCTCAATGGCTCCATCATTTCTTAGGCGTGGATGCTCAGCTTGTTTACATGCCAGATAGCACCCATCGCCCCGTGGACCATGGACGGTTTGAGACGCCGAATAGTTTTTCAGATGCGTATCCGTTTTTGCTGATTTCCGAAGCCTCGTTGGCGGATTTGAATGGCCGTCTAGAGCAGCCAGTGCCGATGAATCGATTTCGGCCTAACTTGGTGGTCAGGGGCTGTGAGCCATTTGCTGAAGATACCTGGAAGCAAATCAAAATTGGCGACATTTTGTTTGATGTGGCTAAATCCTGTTCCCGCTGTTCTATTCCTGGTGTGGAGCAGTCCACAGGAGAACAGGGCAAGGAGCCATTGAAGACCCTGGCTACCTATCGTCGTTGGGATCATGCGATTTGGTTTGGTCAGAACCTGATTGCCAACGGTGAAGGGACGTTGGCTGTGGGGGACACGGTGGAGATTTTGGCCTAAGAATGCAGAATATAAACCCCCGTAGGGCGTTACCGATGTCGATCTTTATTAATGGTTGACTTGCCTAGGCTAGGCAGCTGATTCGAGGTGCGGTAACCGGGCGTTGATGATGGCGGATGGCGTCTGCGTCTGATCAATGGCATCCGTGGGCTGTGGATCATCAGTTCGCCGACGATAACATTGAGCTGGTCGCCAATGAGCATGACCAGTGATGTGAGGAATAACCAGAGCAGCAGGACAATCACCGTACCAATGGCACCATAAACCTTGTTGTAGTTACCAAATTGGGCTACATACATGCGGAATGCTGCGGATAAAATGGCCCAGGATAGGGCTGCCAGCACTGCACCAGGCATGAGGGGTTTACCACGGGTCCAACGGCTGGGGCCAAAACGATAGACAAAGGCAAATGCAGATGAAACAATGCCCAACGCTAACGGCCATGTAAAAAGCCGCCAAATGGTGAGCACCCACTCTCTGACGTTTTCACCGCTTTGCTCTGCCCCAATATCAGCTAGCAGTTGGATAACGCCATCGCTAAGAAACACCAGATAGGATGCGGTCATGAGCAATAGGATGGTGCCAATGGTCAAGCCAATGGATAAGAGCCTGGCTTTCCAAAAGGGACGACGCTGCTCAACGGGAATCTGGTGGATTTCATCCAGGGCACGCATGGCGGCGCTGATGGCTCCTGAAGACGCCCATAGGGCGATCGCAAAACTCAAGGAAAATAATCCTCGGTTACCACCAGCGGTAACTTCATCGGCAAAGTTTTGGATCAGTTCATTAACAGCGCCTGGTGCGATTTCACTTAACCGCATGGCCAGGCGATTAAATGTATTCTCTAATGAATTAACTAAACCAATGGCTGTCAGCATGGCTAAAATGCCGGGGAAAAGGCCCAGCATAGCGTTGTAGGCCATTTCTGACGCTAAACTTGGTAACCGTCGCCTGAGGGTGGCGTGTACAACAGCACGAACGGTGTGCAGATTGATATAGCTTAAAAATCGAATAAATTCGAGCGGCGAGAAGGTTCTCGACAATCGTCGCAGCGGTTGCTGTGCACAATAGGTCGTATACAACGTCTGACGCAGCGTAGAATGCAGCTGACCAGTCTCTCGTCGGGGAAGGTTTGGCAAAACGTCTAGCTAATCAAAACACTTCTTCAAAATACAGATTTCTACTTATATATCAAGTAACAATCGTAGAAACCTTACGTTTTTACCCCTCAGCACCTATTTGTAACATACCCGCTTGCCATTGGCCGCTACGAACGAAGTGTGCAAATTCTTAGTATGGGCGGCAATACCTACCTACTCACTGGGGGAACACCGATCATCAGGTATTTGACCCTTTGCCTAGAATGCAAATAGGCGCATACGAGGAGGCTTGGCTATGCAACCATCTAATCCAAATCAGTTTACGGAGCAGGCATGGGCTGCGATCGCAGCTACTACCGATCTGGCTAAGCAGTGGCAGCATCAACAAATTGAGACCGAGCATTTAATGCTGGCTTTACTAGAGCAAGATGGATTAGCCAGTCGCATTTTCCAAAAAGCCGGAGCTTCCATCGATGCATTGCGCAGTGCAACTGAGGCATTTTTACGTAAACAACCCCAGGTAACGGGGCAAAGCGACAACATATATTTAGGGCGTTCGCTAAATACTTTGCTGGACAATGCAGACGTGTTTCGCAAAGAGTTTGACGACGATTACATTTCCATTGAACATTTACTGCTGGCCTATCCTGAGGACACCCGCTTTGGTAAATCTTTGCTGCGGGAGGCGGGTATCAACGCCAAGCAGCTCAAAAATGCTGTTAAACAAGTACGAGGCCATCAAAAGGTGACCGATCAAAACCCTGAAGGTAAATACGAAGCGCTAGAGAAATATGGCCGTGACCTGACTGAGTATGCCCGCGAGGGTCGTCTCGATCCAGTCATTGGTCGAGATGATGAAATTCGTCGGACCATTCAAATTTTGTCTCGCCGTACAAAAAATAATCCTGTCCTTATTGGTGAACCAGGGGTGGGTAAGACGGCCATTGCCGAAGGAATGGCTCAGCGAATTATTAATAATGACGTACCCCAGTCGCTACGCGATCGCAAACTGATAGCCCTGGATATGGGTGCGCTAATTGCCGGGGCCAAATATCGTGGTGAATTTGAAGAGCGTCTCAAAGCCGTACTTAAGGAGGTGACCGACTCCCAGGGACAGATCATTCTGTTTATCGATGAAATCCATACCGTGGTGGGTGCTGGCGCAACTCAAGGAGCCATGGATGCAGGCAACCTACTCAAGCCGATGCTGGCTCGGGGTGAGCTACGTTGTATTGGGGCGACGACACTGGATGAATATCGCCAGTACATCGAAAAAGATGCTGCGCTGGAGCGTCGTTTCCAACAGGTTTATATTGATCAGCCGACTGTTCCTGACACTATTTCTATTCTGCGGGGTTTAAAGGAACGCTATGAGCTGCACCATGGTGTCACCATCGCGGACAATGCATTGGTGGCAGCGGCTACGTTATCAACTCGCTACATTAGCGATCGCTTTTTACCCGACAAAGCCATTGACTTAGTCGATGAAGCAGCGGCCAAACTCAAAATGGAGATTACCTCCAAGCCAGAAGAGTTGGATGAAGTCGACCGCAAGATCCTGCAGCTAGAGATGGAGCGTCTGTCTCTCAAAAATGAGACCGATGCTGGTTCCATTGAACGCCTAGAACGTTTAGAGAGAGAACTCGCAAATCTTAAAGAAGAACAAAGTACGCTTAACGCTCAATGGCAGTCTGAGAAAGATGGAATTGATCAAATTCAAGTCATTAAAGAAGAGATTGATCGTGTCAATATTGAGATTGCGCAGGCAGAGCGAGACTATGACTATAATCGAGCCGCTGAACTAAAATATGGCAAGCTCAACGAACTTCAAGAAAAAGTCTCCCAAGCCGAAAAACAGTTAGCTGAATCTCAGGCTAGCGGTCGTACTTTGTTGCGAGAAGAAGTGTCTGAAGAAGACATTGCCGAGATTATCTCTAAGTGGACGGGAATTCCCATCAGTAAACTGGTGCAGTCAGAGATGCAAAAGCTGTTGCTGCTGGAGGATGAACTCCATAAACGAGTGATTGGACAAGAGGAAGCGGTTACCGCTGTTGCAGATGCAATTCAGCGATCACGAGCGGGTCTGGCAGACCCGAATCGGCCCACAGCAAGCTTTATCTTCCTTGGCCCTACTGGTGTGGGTAAAACCGAGTTAGCTAAAGCCCTGGCAAGCTATCTGTTTGATACAGAGGAAGCGATTGTTCGCATCGATATGTCAGAGTACATGGAGAAACATGCGGTATCTCGCTTGATCGGTGCACCTCCAGGATACGTGGGCTATGACGAAGGTGGTCAGCTAACGGAAGCATTGCGCCGCCGTCCCTATTCAGTGATTCTATTTGATGAGATTGAGAAGGCGCATCCAGATGTGTTCAACATTATGTTGCAGATTCTCGATGATGGCCGCGTGACAGATTCTCAAGGTCGCACTGTGGACTTTAAGAATTCGGTGATCATTATGACTAGCAACATTGGCTCCCAGTTTATTCTGGATGTGGCGGGGGATGATAGTCGTTACGAGGAAATGAGAACCCGTGTAATGGATGCCCTGCGCTCAAACTTCCGTCCTGAGTTTCTAAATCGGGTGGATGAGATGATTATCTTCCACAGTTTGCAGAAGTCTCAGTTGCGAGAGATTATTAAGCTACAGGTGCAGGCGCTTGAGAAACGATTGGCGGATCAGAAGATTGGACTATCGTTGTCAGAATCAGCCTTAGATTTCTTGGCTGATGTGGGGTATGACCCGGTTTATGGGGCAAGACCTCTGAAACGGGCAATCCAGCGTGAGTTGGAAACTGCGATCGCAAAGAGTATTCTTCGGGGAGATTATAAAGGTGGCGACACCGTTGTGGTTGACGTAGAGAATGAGCGACTGGTGTTTAAGGTCAAAGTTGCAATTTGATGAGCGATTAAATTCTGACATTCGAAAGGTGGGCATGCCCACCTTTCTTGGGGCTTGCTTCAGGCCCCCGTTCTGAGTTTTTTGCCTGACTGTGTATTTTGGCTTCGTATAGTCAGGCTAATGACTGTTCACCGTTGTCCGCTATCTTTTTAAAGTCTTGATAAAAGAGTGAACTTTCTAATATTTAATGTTCTAGGTTACGTTTTCCTCTAGAAACAATTTTTATATAGTGTATAGCGATAAGTGTGTCGATCCAGCTGATTTTGCTGTTTTTCTAGATCCTATTGTGAGAATGAACAAAATTGCTGCTTCTATCGCATGTTCTTTGGGCATTGCTTCTGTCTCTGCTGTCGTTTTAGCTGCTGCTCCTGTGTCTGCTCTGTCTATTACGGCAGAAGACTCGATCTATGAGTTAACGTTAGAGGAAACTACGTTTGATGATTTGCGTGCAAGGGAAGATTTTGAGAATTTAGTCCCGTGGTTCGGTGATGAGGATTTAGCGCAGGCAGTAGCAGCGGCGGCTGGTGAGGCTTTTGCTGATGGCAATAACGAGTTGGGAGTGCCTGATGGTTTTTTTGGTCCCTCTTTTGCGTTTGATGTGGATATAAATGGGAGTATTGATTTTACTACCTACATTAATAATGAGAGACGTTTGGTAGAGGCCGGAAAAATTAACTCCGATTCAGACACTTTTTATGCTGTTATCAATCTTGAGGTGTCTCCGGATGGTGCGGCAGATGTGCCCACACCTGCATTACTGCCAGGGCTAATGGGTATGGGACTGGCTGCGATGCGCAGACGTAATCTGGATTGATGAGAATTTAATTTAAAGGCAGGGGGGATGTTGGTTTAACCCAGCCTACGGTTTAAATGACTGACGTTCAGAGGTGTTTAGGCCTTGTTTTAGTACCTGTAATACTGTTACTAATAATGGATTGGCCCCTTTGCTCAATCCTCAACAGTGCATCGGGCTGGGTTTCTCGTTGGAACGGTCACTTCGGCTTCGCTCAGTGACCGTCTGGCTTCGCTCAGTGAATGCCTGGTGGCTGAGCAGAGTCGAAGGCATCAGGCAATTTTCTCGATTACAGGCGTTTGACGAGGATGCTGATGACGTCGCCTGGTTCAGGGGTAAGGATTAGCCGATTGTCGGGAGTTTCTATCAGGGGACTCCACTGGCTTTGCTCGACGTACTTCAGGTTATGTAACAGGTGGATGGTTTGGCGGATGCCGCCGGGGCTGCCCAGGAGAATATGGCGGATAGCTTAAAGGGTGACAGCGTAGCTATAAAGCATGTTCCATAAGGGACAGAGCGAGAAAACCCCGTTGAAAATAGAGCCGTTTATTCGGTTTGAGAGCGATCAACTTCAAGGCCGAATCAGCCCATATA